>JAQWPZ010000208.1 GCA_029245125.1 Rubripirellula sp. | reverse complement strand
TACATCGGTCCAGGTCGCCACACCCCAGACGCCTGGTGCGTCGGGGTCATTGCTGTAAGGAATTTTGATTTTGGAGATCTCGACGGAGTTGTAAACGTCAGCGGTGATCTGCTCTCGGACGCGAATTTTTTCGGCCGCTGTGGGTAGGATCGTGTCGACATATCGCTTCCCCGAGACGTGATTGCTCATAATCAGCATGGGGAAGATTCTGCGAGATTCGTATCGGATTCCTTCGACTCGTCGATAAAGTGGCACGCCCGCAACGGTGTCGGCAGCGGGACGCAAATCGCCTCCCCGGTATCGGATTCGGTAGACCATGTACCAGACCAACTTCCTCTGCATCCGCCCATCGGGGCGTGGCACGTCGATGTAGATTTGGCGAAGCGGTTTGAAGGAAACTTCAAAGCAATAGATTTCGCGACGCAAAATCACCTGCTTGGCCATTTCCACAAGCGTTCGACTGCGAGGATCAAAATGGGGTGCCCCATTAGGATGGGTTTCTCCACTCCACTTGATCTCCGGGTGAGAATCGATCAGCGATTGCAGCGTCTGCGGGCCGTCGAATGTCTCTTCGGGGTTCGGTGCCGGAGGGATGACCGTGACGACGCCAGGTGCGAAGACGGTCTCCTGTTTGAAGGAAAGATCCTTCTTGGCACCGTCTTGCCCTGCCTGTTGAGCGATCGCTGGCTCCGACGCAAATCCTAGCGCAACCGCGATGGTGACTAGGGGGATTCGCCAGAAAGTTCGTTGAGGAAACATCATCAACCCATTTTTTCTAATAGGGAGAAAGGGACGCTCGAAGGCGATAATTGTTATTTGAGACTAGAGTTCGATTGTACTTGGGCCTTGGGCTCCTCGCCGAAATTTGAGGCGACTTCCTTTTCGGCTGCTCCAGCAGGCGAAACGGGCTCAGTTTCCGGGGTTTCGTTGGTTTTCACGGTCTGGCTTGATCGGGGGATAAACCGCAACGAACTGGTCAATTGAGCATCCGCGCCGGCAAAACGCTCGCGACGACTGCCCTCCATCGTGAAGGTTGCCAGGATTCGTCGGCCTGTGGCATCAGAGAAATGCAGCATGATCCAATGGATTGGAATCCCTTGGACTGCGCCGTTGGCGGTCAACCGCAAGACGCTTGATTCGTCATCTGATCTGGCCTCCTCGGCTTCCACAAACTCGATCAACTGCTCCCCGAGCGTTTGGCGAACATCGTTCTGGAACGCCTCGAGAGTCCACTTTGAGCCCGGTTCTAGGGTCACCAGTGAGCGGAAATCGCATTGCGCGATGCTGCGATCGAGGTCGATCATCCGCATCATTGCATTGCCCGGCAGGTCGTTCATCATTCGCCACCGTCGATCCATCAGCGCGCTGATGCCAAGTTGTTCGCTCTGCAGTTCGACGTACATACGTTCGGCAGGAAGTGACGCGGGCACCGGACGCGGCTGCGAAGGGAGCGCCATGGTCTGATCCAACGGCTTGCGGACCATTCGGACGGTGGCCGAAACATCAAAACCTGGCTCCACTTTGCTGATCTCGCGGGTTTCGTGAAGTGCCATTGCCAGCCAAGTGCATGTCTTCGCGAGACGGTCGAAAGTTAATTTCGCCACCGTTCGGACGATGGTTGGCACACCATCGACCGATCCATCCACTTGGCCACGAAACTGAAGCTTGACATCTTGCTCGGTGATTGAAGCCACCGTGACAGTGATATCACTCGCGTCCACGGAAGTCAGGTTGAAAAGTGAAGCAAGGACGTCGGGACTCGGTTTGTATTCAGACCCAACCCGCACTTCCTCAGCCGGCAATAACTGATCGACGGCAGCACTCGACGCCGGGACCCGAAGCAATTCCAGTTCATTTCGTTGGAAGTAATCCTCGGTGGCGTACACCACTTCAGGGAGAGTCGATCGGTTGATCATGGTGTCGCGCACCGATGGTCGCAACTTAATGGACGTTTCGCTGCGGTTGACTCGACTGGTGCTGCTCGCTTCGTGGTAATAACGCTCCAAACCATCGACTCGACGATTCGGTGATGTAGCGACGTAACGCTCCTCGTAGTCGAATACAGCCTCACTCTTGAGAGGTAATTGCACCGCTCTTTGCCGGGATACCAGCGGATTCTTTGGAACGTTGACGTTGCCTTCCACTTCCAATTCAATCCGGACGCGGAACAGATCGTGGTCTCCGGCAGTCATCGTGACTGCTGGGCCATCCTGGGCAAACGCTATGGCTGGTACTGAGGCAGCGGCGAGAATGCCAGCAGACTGAAGTAGGAACTGACGACGACGAGCAGGCGAGTCAAAATTCATCCGTGAAACCGAATCCAAGGGGAGAAATCGAGCAAAAGCAATCTTCGGCGGGCTCTAACAACAGCCCGCCGTCTCTTGATCGACGACATTCGGGAAAATGATCGAACCTTTTTTTTTGGCCGGAGCAACCGGATGACCAAACGTGGCAGCGGCCTCGACGATCCTGGGGGTAGGGTGTCAGATCGGCACTTGATCTCGTTCTGAGTCTCAGATTAAGACCCTGATGACCACAAAATGATGGAAAAAGTTACAACCGAGCTGGACTTTTAGGCAGCGCAGGTTCGGATGGTAGGAGTCATTCTGAATTAATAAGTCGTTACGGGGAAACACTTTAGCACGTATTGGAGGAGTCAATTGATTCGGATTTGGGCCGTTTGGCCCAAAATTCCCACTGTTTTAACGCTCAACCAAAGGGTGATTGGCGTGTTGTTTTGCTGGACCAAGACCGGGAAAGCATCAGCGAAGTACCTAATGGGGTGGCTCGCGAGCGGGGAAATTTGCCGTTTTGGTGAACATCGACCTGTTTCGGCGAGTCCAAACGCTAAAACTGCGATGTCCAATGGCACGTAGGAAAGGCAAGGCTGGCGGCAAGGAGTCTCCAGCAGTCGCGAAGTTTCACGTTGTTGATCAGATCGCTGATCGGCGTGATTGTGAGCGACAAGATTGAAACGTCGTCCTAAGGAAAGGACACAACCCGGGCAACACCGGTACTGAGTCGAGCGTCCCGCCGGGGTCGCAAGGAAAGCTGTCGACAAGAGTGCCAAAGCTGGGAGAGAGGCGATGCACGAAGAATATCGCGATGCAAAAATCAAGGAACTACGTTGTCAGCTGACCCGATTTGCGCCCAAAGGCAAAAAGGTCGAGCAAGCCGCGCTCGCGGAAAATCTGTATTCAGAGATTGAGCCAGACCGCTTTTATGCGCTCGATTATCTTTGCTTTCGAATCACCAATTACCGCCCTGAGAGTCCGAGTCGGCACAATATTGCTTCCGCGGATCTGAAGCATGATCTGCGTCTGTTGATCGAAGATTTAAGCGATTCAGCCGACGTTGCGGTTACTGAAGTCGCGGAGCCTGTCCACACGGTGGATGAGCTGAGCAAGCTGTTCAGTGTTTCAACGAAAACGATCAGTCGTTGGCGGGATGCAGGTTTGGTAAGCCGTCGTTTGTTGTTCGCAGGCCGCAAGCGGGTCGGATTCCTGCATAGCAGCGTCGAGCGTTTTGTGTCGCAGAACCGTGACAAAATCCGGCGTGGCGAACGTTTCAGCCAGCTTTCTGAGGACGAGAAGAGTGAGATGATCGAGCGTGCGAGGCAGCTCGTCGAAGGTGGAGCTTCGCTCTCTGAAATCACGCGGCAACTGGCCCAGCAAATGAAACGGAGTCCCGAGACTATTCGGTATACGCTGAAGAATTTTGACGCTGAAAATCGAGCTTTGGCGATCTTTCCTGACCATCGTGGAGTACTGACGGAGGAAGACAAACGGGCGATTTTCAAGTTGCACGTGCACGGTGCTTCGGTGGCACGGCTGTGCAAGCGTTTCAAGCGAACGCGAACCAGCATTCAACGCATTTTGCTTGACATGCGAATGGAGCGAATTCTCGAGCTGCCCCTAGATTACATCTACAACGAGGACTTTGAGGATGCGACCCGCGAAGCGGAATACCTCGGGCCAGTACCCGAACCTGCTTCCGCGCCCCGCAAGGTGCGTGTACCGTCGGGCTTGCCGAGTTATTTGGCGGCCCTCTATGACGTCGCACTGCTGACGCGTGAACAAGAATATCACTTGTTTCGCAAGATGAATTATTTGAAGCACAAGGCGAGCAGGCTGCGTGAAGGTCTGGAAGAGACCCAAGGCAGCAAGACTGCGGTGATGGATGAGATTGATGATCTCTACGAAGCCGCTGTGCTGGTGAAAAACAAGGTTGTGCAAAGTAATCTGAGATTGGTCGTCTCCATTGCGAAGCGACACGTCGCTAGTACAGACGACTTCTTTGCGCTAGTTAGCGATGGGAACATGTCACTGATCCGCGCCGTCGAAAAATTCGATTACTCGCGTGGCAATAAGTTCAGCACCTACGCGTCTTGGGCGATTATGAAAAACTTCGCTCGAACGATTCCGAGTGAATTCAAACATCGAGATCGTTTTCGCACTACGACCGAAGAATTGTTTGTCGCCCGCCAAGACGATCGGCGCGATCCGTACGCCGAGGAAACCGTACAACGATCGCGTCAGCGTGAACTATCGAAAATCCTGAATCGCCTCGACGAACGCGAGCAAAAGATTATTACGGCTCGGTTCGGACTGGGGCGTGGAACGGAGCCACTGACGTTGAAGCAGGTCGGCGAGGAAATGGGAGTGACCAAGGAGCGGATTCGTCAACTGGAGGCGAGGGCCCTGACAAAACTCCGCGAAGCTGCGGACGAAGCCAAGATTGATGTCGAGTTGGGCTCCTAGTAAATCGCGGTAAGCCGCATCATCACGCCGGCAGGTGGTTCAAGGTACATTGGGGAGTTGGCAGTCTGCCTCTCCAAGTAACCACTGGGATGATGATGCGTTTACTTCTTCTCTCCGCCCTGATGTTGTTCCCCGGTTGGGGGTTGGCCACTGAAACACCCAACATCGTTTATATCATGGCGGATGAACTCGGTTACTACGAGTTATCGTGTCTGGGGAACGCGACCATTCAGACGCCCCGCATCGATGAGATGGCGAGTCAAGGGATTCGGTTTACTCAGGCATTGGCCGGCTCGAGCGTCTGTGCACCCACTCGTTGTTGTCTAATGACCGGCAAGCATAGTGGGCACACTTCTGTCCGCAGTAACGGTGGTGGAACGCCTCTGCGGAGCGGCGAACTAACGATTGCTTCGATCTTGAAGGCACGAGGTTATGCAACCGGTGGTTTCGGGAAATGGGGCTGCGGAGGCCGTGGTTCAACCGGAGTCCCAGAAGAACATGGTTTTGATGTGTTCTTTGGATACTACGACCAAGTCCATGCTCACAGTTACTACCCGCCTTACTTGGTGCGGAACAGTGACGAAGTTCCACTGAAAGGGAATCGTGGCTTGAGTGATGGAGAAACCTATTCACACGATGTGATCTACAAGGCGGCGTTGGAATTTATTCGCTCAAATCGTGATCAGCCGTTCTTTTGCTACATGCCGATCACTCCACCACATGGCATTTTTGATATTCCCGACGGCGATCCCGCGTGGGAACTTTATCGCGACAAACCGTGGCCGGAGCAAGCCAAGAGATATGCTGCGATGGTTTCGATGGTGGATAGGCAAGTCGGAGAGGTGCTGGATCAACTGGCTGAGCTTGGTCTCGAAGAAGATACACTTGTCGTTTTCTGTGGTGACAACGGCGGGAACGACTATTTTCGCGACGCCGATCATCCGCGTGGTTTTCATGGCGCCAATCGCGATCCGCTCACAGGCGTCGAATTTCGTGGGACCAAGGGAACGCTGTATGAAGGCGGACTAAGAATCCCCATGGTGATGCGATGGCCGGGGAAAATCGCTGCCAGTCGAGTGAGTAATCTGTTGTGGTATTTTCCAGATGTGATGCCAACGATCGCTGAACTGACCGGTGCTTCAACTCCAGATGATATCGATGGGATTTCAATCGTTCCCGAATTGATTGGTGAGGAGGCAGCGGGCCGCAAGCAGAGCCAGCATCAGTACCTGTATTGGGAACTGGGGGATCAAATCGCTGTTCGTGAAGAGTCTTGGAAAGCGGTGCGGTCAGGCCGAGGTGGTTGGGAACTTTATGATCTACGGTCGGACCCAAGCGAGGCGAAGGAAGTGTCAGCAAAATATCCGAGCGATTTGAAACGCCTTCAGAACTATGCCGATGAGGCTCATGTTGCAGTAGTGACGGGGTCCTTTCACAACCCCGCGCTCCATGAGCGTGATCGGCAGGCAAAGTTTGGTGGTCGCCCCAAACGTCGCACACAGGCCAACGCCTTGCCTATCGAGGGGCTGGTTCCTAACCGAGACTTTCGGATTGTGCGGGTTAGCAGCCAAGCCGGAGCGAATCGCGTCGCCGAGGCAATTGTCGACGGCGATCCCCGGACGCATTGGCATTCTAGTTTTTCTCCAAAAGTGCTGAAGCACCCTCATGAAGTCGTCATCGATTTGGGAAAGCTTTACACCATTTCAGGGTTTCGTTACTTGGCTCGGCAAGATGGTGGATGGAATGGGGCGGTCAAGGATTGTGAGTTTTATCTCGCGACGGATTTGGAGACTTGGGGCGAGCCAATTGCAAAAACGACTTTCAAAAAGATCAAGCAAGCACAGGAGGTTGATTGCGAGGCGACTGCGGGAAGATATTTGCGTATTCGAGTCTTGTCAGAAGTGAATTCGGGACCTTGGGCTTCAATCTCCGAATTGGGAATCGTTGGTCAGTAACGGGGATCGCTGTTGGTTTGCGGAACGATTTGAATCTCGCTCCACTCGGTTCCAAAGTTACCAGCGATCGTTTATGGCAAGATGTTGAACTCTTGTTTTCTCAAGCCCTGGTTTGTCCTTCGCCAAGGCTGGCTGCCGCCCCTTATTTGTGGGCGGTGGCAAGCTACCTGAGGCTTGTCATACTTGTTCGAATGACAACGAAACTATCCCCTTCGATTGAGCTCCTGTCCCCCGCTGGCGATTGGGAGTGTGCTCGCGCCGCGATCGAAAACGGCGCCGACGCAATCTATTTTGGTCTTGATTGTGGTTTCAACGCCCGGCATCGAGCCAAGAATTTTGGTCTCCAGGATTTGCCGGCACTCTGTCAGATGCTGCGACGCCGTGGTGTTCGCGGATATGCGACGCTCAATACGCTCGTTTTTCCCTCCGAGATGGACGCGTTGGTCGACGTGGTTCACCAAATAGCCGGTTCGGGGTTGGATGCGGTTTTGGTACAGGATTTCGGAGTCGCTCGATTGGTGCATGAGCTTTGTCCTGAGCTCGAAATTCACGCTTCGACGCAGATGAGCCTGACCAGTGCGGAAACAATCGAGGTCGCCCGCGAGTTGGGTTTGTCACGAGTCGTTCTAGCGCGGGAACTGTCGGTTAAAGAGGTTTCGAAGATAGCATCGGCGACCGACATGCCGTTGGAAGTCTTTATTCATGGAGCGCTCTGCGTCGCCTATTCAGGGCAATGTTTGACAAGCGAGTCGCTTGGCGGCCGCAGCGCCAATCGTGGGCAATGTGCTCAAGCGTGTCGCTTGCCTTACGAATTGATCTGCGATGGCGAGGATCGCGATTTGGGGAATGTTCAATATTTGTTGAGCCCCCAAGACTTGGCTGGTTACGCATCGATTCCGGAACTGATTCAAGCGGGTGTCGCATCTCTCAAGATCGAGGGGCGGTTAAAAACACCAGAGTATGTCGCCAACATCACGCGTCGTTACCGGGACGCGATCGACGAAGCACTCACGACAGGTGTAGTCACTGTTGGGGAGGAAGCCAAACGAGAGATGGAGTTGTCTTTTTCTCGTGGTTTCTCGCCCGGTTGGCTAGAAGGCAATGACCATAAACGGCTGGTCAAAGGGTTGGATTCAGCCAAGCATGGAATCCCATTGGGTACCGTCGCCGAAATAAATCAAGCTCGTCAGCAGATTCAGGTTGCCTTGGCGGCACCGGTGGCACTTGGTGACGGTCTTGCCGTTCAATGCGCCGAGGGGACTCAAGGGGGACGGGTTTACGAAATCTGCGATGAGCGTGGTCGCGATTGTCGTGAGGTGACCACTCGCGAGACTGTCTGGATCACTTTTGGACGTGAGGACATTGATTGGTCACTCGTGCAGATCGATGACAGCGTTTACAAAAATGATGACCCGCAGCTGAATCGCCGGTTGCGACAGTCGTTTGACGTGAGTGATCCGGTGCGACGTCAGGCACTCAATTTGTCAGTCGTGGCGAGGGTTGGCGAACCGCTCCGCCTGACTGGATGCGTCGAAAATGGAGGTTCGGTTTCTATCGAGTCGTCGGAGACATTGTCGCTGGCCCGCAAACGTCCAGCGACCATGGAGTTGCTTCGTGAAAAGCTCGGTCGTCTGGGTGGTACCCCGTTTGAACTGAACGAATTGCAAGCGGATCTTGCGGGTGACCCGATGATTCCGATGGCGATGTTGAACCAATGTCGTCGGGAGTTGGTGGAGGCATTGCTGAGCCAGTGTGACCGTGGTCCCGAGCGGGATCTGCACTTGGAAAAGGCTCGTTCTCTGCTGAAACCGATCGTTGGTCAGGAGCATCAGTCCGATGTCTTGTTGACGGTGCTCTGCCGTAGCTTGGCTCAGGTTGAAGCGGTCTGCGGTACGGATGCGGAAGTCGTTTATGCCGATTTTCATGACATTCGGCAGTACGCGGAAGCAGTGGAAATTGCACGACGTCACGAGAAGCGTATCGGCTTGGCATCTGTGCGAATTCAGAAGCCGGGTGAAATGGGTTTGTTGAAAGTGATTGCTCGCCATCAGCCCGATCTGATGTTGGCTCGCAACTTAGCCGCAATTCAGTTTTGCCAAACTCAAGCGTTGCCGTTTGTCGCTGACTTTTCGTTGAACGTTGCCAATCACCGATCTGCCGAGTGGATTAGAGAACTTGGCGCGACACGCGTGACAGCCTCCTATGACTTGAATCGACAACAGTTGCTCGAGCTACTTGAATCGCTGCCGCCAGGCTGGATGGAATTGGTCGTCCATCAACATATGCCGATGTTCCACATGGAGCATTGCGTTTACTGTGCTGTCATGTCACCTGGAACAGACAAAACGAATTGTGGGCGTCCTTGTGATAACCAGGTGGTTCAGTTGCGCGATCGGGTTGGTGCTGAGCACCCATTAGTTGCGGATGTTGCGTGTCGGAATACACTCTTCAACGCGACGGCCCAAAGTGGAGCTGAGATGTTGGCCGATTTGGTTCAGTTGCGAGTCGCGGCTTGTCGCATTGAACTATTGAACGAAACCCCATCGCAGATTCGATCGACGATCAGTACCTACCGGGATTTGCTTGCTGGTCGCGTCAGTGGCCGCGATGTCTGGCGACGATTGCAGGCTGACAATCGAATTGGCGTCACGCGGGGCACACTAGAGGCGCGAAGAGACCCCTTGGCGATTCTTTGATCAATCTGTGGTTGACCCCACGTTATGCCGGCCAAGGCAATTGGCTTTCGCCTGCCTCTCCAATGATTCTTGCCGTGCTCTGCCTGCTCAGCGCAAATCTGCCTGCTCAACGCAAATCTGCCTGTCTGGCGATCGGTCTGCTCGGAGATCGAAGCAACCTCCCTCGTCAGCCCAATTGTAGGCTGCTTCCCGAGCGAGCAATCCTAAATGACAAAAGCATTGCGGGCAGCGCGGCGTAGCATTCGGACGCCTTCACTCTGGAGTGGGTCCTGCAGAAGTCGCCCCAGTGATTTTTTTGTGAGCGGTGGGGAGAACAAGAATCCTTGTGCTGCGTCGCAGCCCCACATTCGTAGTGATTCGAGTTGGTTGGCGGATTCAACACCTTCCGCAACGATCTTGGCGTTCAGGTGGTGGGCCAGTTGAACGATGGCGCGGGCAATCACCGCATGGCTATGGTCTGTTGCGATCGAAGCAGTGAAGCTTCGGTCGATTTTTACTGCTTCGATTGGGTAGGTTTGGAAGCATGTCAATGATGACTGCCCTTTCCCAAAGTCATCAATCTGAATGCCAACTCCTGAATCGTGCAGCTCGAGTAGTGTGTGGAAAGTTTGCTCTGCGGATCGCACGTTACCAGATTCGTTCATCTCGATTTTGAGCATGCTGCGATCAAAGCCCGTTCGCTGGATGATCCGCTCCAGATGATCAAGGAAGAAGGGGTCGCTTAGTTGCAGTTGAGATACATTGACACCCAAATACACATCGTCGATTCCGTGTTCTTTCATCAACTCGGTCATCTCATTCATCGCTTGTTCCAAAACCCATTCTCCAAGTTGAGAAATGAGTCCAAGATCTTCGACCAATGGAATGAATTGAGCAGGTGAGACGACTCGTCCGCTGTCAGCGGTCCAGCGAACTAGAACCTCGACACCCTGCACTGTTCCGGTGTTTAAGTTAACAATCGGTTGGTAGTTCAGTTGGAAATCTTTGGCTTCGACCGCGCGGCGTAATTGGTTTTCTAACTCAAGTCGAGCAACGATGTCCTCGTGCATTGTTTGATCGAAGACAGCAAATTGGCCGCGTCCCGAGTTTTTGGCACGGTACATAGCGGTGTCGGCATTGCGAAGTGCTTCATGAGCATCAGAGACGCGATCGTCGATATAGGCGATGCCAACGCTGGTGCCGACGTTGACCAAGCGTCCGGCGAGAGAAAACGGTTCAGAGATTCGCTTGACAATTCGATGCGCGACGGTCAACGCGTCCTGAGAGTCTTCCAGGAATTCGAGTAGTACGACGAACTCGTCGCCACCTAATCGCACTGTTTCACCCTCTTCGCTGGCCCGGCCAGTTGTGTCCTGTTCGCGGACACATTCTTTCAGCCTGGTCGCGACCTGATTTAATAGATCATCACCTGCATCGTGTCCCAAACTGTCGTTGATCATTTTGAAGTGATCAAGGTCCAAGAAAAGAACGGCATGTTGGGGCGACTTGTCCTGATGTTGTCGCTGGACGATTTGCGTCAGTTTTTCGATCAGGTAGGGGCGGTTGGGTAGTTGCGTGAGCGCATCTCGGTGAGCCATGTCCCGCATCGTTTCTTCCGCGCGACGCCGGCGTTCAACTTCGCGTCCCAGGTCGAAAACTTTTCGCTCTTGGATCGATGCGATTCGGTGTTTCTCGCTCAGAGCTAACGCGAGTTGTTTTGCTTCGTCTGATTCAAAGGGCTTTTTCAAAAGCAGTAATCGATCGTTGTGTCCCAGCCGATCGAGCACATGTTCCCACGCGTGATCGCTGTAGGCTGTGCAGATGACAACATGTAGGTTCGGATCGATCCCCCAAAGGGTTTCTGTTGTTTCTGTGCCATTCATGCCTGGTGGCATATGCATGTCAACGAAAGCAACACTGTAGGGTCGATTGTTTTGGATCGACAGGTGAACCAAATCACATGCCTGTTCGCCAGATTTGGCATGATCTAATTCATAGACGATTGTCTTTTCGCCGACTTTAAAGACCGGTTTCTGCTCCTCTCCTGCATTGAGGAACTTCGTTTCGAAGTCAAAGAGAACTGCCTTGTTCTCGTTTTGCTCAGCAAAAATCCGGCTGAATGAATCGTGGATCTCCTGAAGTTCGTCGACAATGAGTATTCGTCTTGGCTCGGCATCCGAAGTCATGATGTCTTTCCTGAGGCAATTGTCTGCGGCGAGTGGACGAGGTTGTCGAGGGATGTCGGCACTTCGATCGTAAAAACAGATCCTTGATTCAATCCGCCACTCGAAGCTCGTATTGATCCACCCAGGTTTTTCAATGTGACTGCGCAGAAGTGCAGTCCAAGACCAGTTCCGGTATCTCGTGTCGTAAATTTTGAATCGAAAATACGATCCAATATTTCAGGGTTGATACCACAACCATTGTCCTGGAAATCGATTTCGATTCGATCGCCCTCAGAACGGACGTCAATCTGCAACTGACGCCTGGAGGAATCGATGGATCGTAACGCGTTTCGCGCGTTGCCGATTAAATTGATCATTGTTTGGAGCATGAGGGAGCGATCGCTGCGAATCTCTACTTGTAGCTGTCCGCTGATTGAAATCTCGACTGCATCGGCCTCTAATCGGGCACGGCAGCACGCGACGGCTTCTTCAATCAAATCCTGGACCGGTATCGAACAGATCTCTAAGGATGGCTCGGTGTGTTGCTGTTGCGCGTGAATAATATCACGAATATGGCGGACGTTATCATTCAGTGTGCAAAGAAGTTCATTGATCGACTGTTGATCTGATTGCAACGATCCCGCGAGGTGTTCCAAGTAATCCGGTGTTGCTTCGAGCATTGCCACATCAGGCTCTTCGGAACGAAGTCGTTCGGCAAGTTTTTTCAGTGGTGAGATGCGGAGTTGACGGGTTCGTTCACAAGCTGCTTCGATCAAACTGTTGACGTTCGTTTGAACGTTTCCAACATTGTGGATCACGGAGCTTGCGACTTGAATGCAACTGTTTTCCTCTGGTCGCTCGTGCAGTTGTTTTTCTGTTTCTTCAACGCGATTGGCCATCGCATCAAATGCCCTGGCCAGATCGTTGATTTCATCGTTGCCCTTGTGGATCAGAGGGTCGCGATTGGATTCTGTTTTGGGCAACCGATTGGTGTTTGTGCGGATCGTGTTAAGCGGTCGAATCACGAGGCTGTGCAATCTGTGCAGCAGAACCAGAAAGGCCAGCACGGAGCCAAGGATGAAAACGCTGCGAGCGAAACGCGTGGTGCGTTGCGAACCTGCGACGAACTCTCGCGGGAGTTCGAGAGTGAATGCTCCAGCTTGGTTTTCGACGGGAGCGATAATTGGTATTTCGACGATCCGTTTGGAATTATCTTTTCGCTCTCTCGTTGGTTCTCGATCACCTGATGCGTGCGTTTGCAGGGTGAAGGCGACCTGTGTTTGGTTTCGAACCGCATCAAGCAAGTCGTCATCGAGATTTCGGGCGACGAGTAGCAGCCATCCCCGTTCGTTGCCAAGCTTTTGAAGCGGGGCTAGAGAAAACAACGCGAGCGAATCTGGTCCGAGTGGCGCAATGCCGTGAGTGCCACTTCGACGAGGATCACTTCGACGAGGATCGCTGCTTGGTTCTAAGACCGATTGAAATGCCTGGATCGCTGACTCAGACACCTTGGATTCGCTGTTTTTCGCGATCCATCGCCATTGCCCGGTTGGAGAAACGGTTGCGATCCAGTCGGCGTTTTTAGGCGAGCATTGTTTCGTGAAATCAGCATTCCAGGCCGCATCGGAATCGTTTGCTTGAATTTGATTGGCCCACGTTGTCGTGAGCACATTCAAGTGATTCGATTCGCTGTCCAAGGCCGCCAAGACTCGATTCGCATCTTGTGCTGATTTGAATTCAACGAAGGCATCGATTTCAGGTTGAATTAAATACTGCCGGACTACTTCATCGATTGCGACAAACAGCAAGAAAATCCCCGCCACAGACAGTACAATTTTGCTCCGTAGAGATTCTTGATGGGACCGAGCATTTGGAGAAGCAGTTTGCAGGTCCGTCTGCTGCTTGCCTGCGTTCGGTTGGTACGAAGTCGTCATAGACCGTCCGCGGGAGAGCTACTTGAATGTCCTCCTCACTCTAGGTTTCCCCCGAGTGCTTCACGGTGGATCCGACTCCAGAACATTGCCGGCATCGCCGGTTGATTTGTCAATTCTGTCTTCCATACCAACTGAAACGATTGTGACGGACAAGATTGTCTGCCGTGCAGCGTTTTTTGGTGTTGGTGATTCGCTATTCGACGGACTTGCGATTTTCTTGCAGCAGTTCGGTGAAGTAGCGTTGCGCTTCCGGGTGGAAGGCGACGAAGCCGAGTAATTCGATAGCCAGTGATTTCGAGATGAGATCTTCTCGAAGCGGTGGATCGGAATACAGAGCCTCGAGTGAGGCTCGCACCAACTTGGATGACGCACCTTTAGAGCTGACTAAGAAAGCGGTTGTTCCAATGGTTGGAATGCTTGCCGTCGTTGGAGACTCGTCGAAAAATTCGCTCGTTTGAATTTCTTGTGATCGGAGCGTTGGATGTCGATCAGAAATTTTGGCGCCGTTTCGAATCGGTATGATTCTCCAGCGACCACTGTTCCGAAATTTGGCGATCAAATCGCTATTTCTGGCGATGCATATCATTGCTGCATCAGGCAATTGCGTCTTGCGTTCAGCGAGTGGTTCCCACTCGCCCTCTTCAAGTTGATTGGATTCGAGCAGGTTAAGTGATTTGAGAACTAACATTGCCGTCGCGTAGGACCCACTTTGGGGAGGACCGATTGCGATCCGGCAATTCTTCAGGTCCTGCATCGTTTGAATGTCAGAGTCTTCCCGGGCCAAGACATACAGCAGTTCGTAAAAAAGTGGCGCGACTACGCCAAGTTCATCACCACGAATCGAGGTCGCTTGCATTGGTGCTAAGTCAACTTCGCCAGCAACAATGGCGTTGTGATTCGCCCAAGAGCCGTTGGATCGCGAGAAATCGTCTTCGACACCGTGAGCTCTCGCAATTCGGTTGCCGATCTCGACACTGATGTCGTTGTATTCCCCCCCCTCGGGGCCACCGTAGATACGAACCGTGCCGGGAATGGCGTTTCGGTAGAAGTGATAGAACGTGAAGGCGCCAGCGATCAGGATGGGCGTCAACAGTAGGATCAGCAACAGCATCGCATTTTGGAAACGGCGATGTGCTGGGGATGCGTGTAAGATCCGATGACCCATCAAGCCCGCGACCAAGGGGACACCTTCTATCCAGTGCCATGCTTTGACAATACGGGAGCGAGGTCTGGCTTTGATGGGGCGGCCCTCGAGAAACGCGTCGAGTTCATCGGCCAAGGCTTCAGCCGATTTGTAGCGTTTACCAACCGGTTTTTCCAAGCACTTGGCGATGATCGTTTCTAAGTCGGCCGGGATCTCTGTCCCGATTGATCGAACGGAGGGTGCCGGATCATGAATCACTTGAACCAGTGTTTGCATGACCGTGTCGGCCATGATGGGTGGGCGACCGGTAACCGAAGCAAAAAGAATCGAGCCGAGTGAATAGACATCGCTTTGACGGCAGACGCGTTCGCTGTGCCCGCTGGCTTGTTCGGGGGCCATGTAGTGCGGTGTGCCGACCGCCGCACCGCTACCGGTAACACTGCTCTCAGTATCGATGTGTTTGGCCAGACCGAAGTCGGTAACGCGAACACAATCTTGTTCATCAATTAGAACATTGGCAGGCTTGAGGTCTCGGTGCAAAACCCCTTTTTGGTGGGCATGATGGATGGCCCGCGCCACATCTCGAACGTAGCGGGCCGCTTGTTTTGGTGAAAGCGTTTCCGTATTGATCTTACGCTGCAGGTCGGTGCCCTCGATGTACTCCATCGAGAAGAAATGATGGCCTTCGTGTTGACCGAAATGGTGGATGCCGACGATTCCTGGGTGGCTCAGTCGCGCCGTTGCTTGGGCTTCGATGTAGAACCGTCGTACTTCATTGTTGCCGGCCAACATACCGCTGCGAATCATCTTGACGGCAACAAAACGATCAAGTTCCCGTTGCTTGGCAAGGTAGACAACCCCCATGCCGCCACGTCCGAGTTCTTCTTGCAGCAGGTAGTTTCCACCAAGATCGTAGGGGAGTGTTGGGCCTGGGTCGCCCTTCTGACGAGTAGCGATGGGCAGGGTGACTTCGGGATCAAAGTCAGGATCTGAGTGATCTATCGCATTGGTGGCGATCGTGTCGGATGGATTCCCTTCTGGATCGATGACATGGCTGGCCGTCTTCTGTTCGGTGAAGGTGCCGAGCATGTCGGCGGCTTCCATCAATTGCTTGAGTTCACCAGCCAGCTCAGGGAACTGGGCCAAGAAATCCTCACGGCTTCGAATTTCGCCTGCGTCACAGGATCGCAAGTAAGCGGCAAATGCCTCGTCAAGCGGATCGTTGGTTTGCGGAGATTCGGACATTAAGCCTGGAGTCAAAGCCTGGAGTCGAGGGAATTGGGCCGTTGCTGGTGGGCGAGCTTCCCAAACACCAGTGCGGAAAATTCCTCAGTTGCGTGAGGTTCGATACAAGGATACCAAGGAGAGCCAATTATTAGGTCGGGAATCTTCCCAACTTAGGCGCAGAAGTCGTACTCGAATCCCGGATTTTCTGCCGGCAGCATCGGAGAGAAAAAATGCTTGCATTCTTGTCAATGCTGTGGAGGCTTCAGGTGTTGGGCAGATCGGGTCTGGAGTGTAAGCGGCTAGTCTAATTCCAGCAGTAAGATATTAAATCCACGGACAATCTTGGTCATTGAGGAGGCTGCGCAGCTTTTGCAGGCCCCGTTTGAGAAGACCGGCTACGGCCGTGTCACTTTTTCCCATCCGGTCCACAATGTCGGACAGTGATAAGCCTTCCATGTACCGCAATCGAATTGCTTCTGCTTGGGTTTCGGGAAGTTGATGGAGGGCGGCCAATAACGCCATCACGGCTTCTGCTCGAATGGCCACGCCGCTGGGGCTGGTGGTGCTGCCGGGAAGCTGTTGGATCCACCCACCTCCGCCCGAGTCGTTTCCTTGCCGCCCTGGCGACGCATCGACCTCGCGTTTGAGGGACCTCTTCTTCGTCGTCACATGCCGCGTCACTGCGGTCGCGACGTTGTTTTTCAACATGCCTCGCAACCAGCCAGCAAATTCCGCCGGTGTTTCGCCACGAAAAGCCGGTAAGTCTCGTTTTGCTTCGAGATACGTCAATTGCACAATATCGGCAGGGTCGACACGCCGCCGTAATCGCTCGGACAAGTATCGGTGCGATAGCATCAGCAGATACCCGTGGTATTGCTCAAGCAACCTGCCTAACGCTTCGTTGTTGCCTCGCTTTGAGGCGACAACCAATTCGGTCGTTGACATGTCGCCATCCACCGGTGCGAGTACCTTGAGAGCTGGAGAAAAGAAGTAGAGAGCAGCGGTTTGGCATTGTATGGCCACGCTCGTCACTCGCTACAATCTAGCCGATTGGAGATAGTTGGATCACCAAAAACTCCAGTAAACTCAGGAAGGATTGATGAACAATTTTTTAAACTTCTCGGCATTTCAATCTCAATCGGCACGCATCCTGGTCGTTTCATGCCTTTTCGGTTGGATGCTGGTTACCGTCGGATGCGGGGAAGCCGATTCCCCGGAAGCGATCACCGTTTCACCACCGGGTCCTGCGGAGCCAGCAGGTGGAGTCATCGAGGCGGAAGCTACAGACGCACCGGGAGGAATTGAACTCCCTACGGGGGGTGATGAGGTCCAATTGCCGTCCGGCAGTGGGGGGCTCGAACTGCCAGTTGGAGATGCCTTGCCCGAACGCGAAGAATCAGACAGCCAAGAATCAAATGGTGGCGGGGGAGGCATTGAAATGCCGGCCAACGTGGAGATCCCGGAAAGTAGTTCCAGTGAATCGACCGCGAAACCGTCGATTCAATACGCAACCTGGGAAGCGATTCAGAAAGAGGTTGCAGCGAATGGAAAAGTGACAGTGGTCGATCTGTGGTCACTGACATGCGAGCCGTGCTTGAAAGAGTTTCCGGGCTTGGTGCAGTTGCACAAAACCTATGGATCGAAGGTCCGTTGCATGGCGGTCGACTTGGACTACGACGGTCGTAAAAGCCGACCACCAAACTATTACGAAGAACGCGTGATCGCATTTCTAGATAGTGTTCAAGCGAGCGGTTTTCCAGTCTTCATCAGTGAAACTCCGAGTGATGACGTTTTTGCCGCAACGAAGCTGATCTCGATTCCTGCTGTTCTGATTTATGACGAGAACGGAGCCTTGGTGAAGTCCTTCGTCGATGCGGGCCCTGATGCGGGGTTCAGCTACCAAGAGGATGTGATGCCCTACGTGGAGCAATTGGCGAAAAATTAGCAACCGCGATTTGCCGTTGATCACACTTGCAGCAACGTCGCCTCGACCTTCCGTGTAAGCTGCCCGACATCATGTGACTGCTGGATGAGACGGAAAGCTGCAGTCACGCGTTGGTTCGCGGAGTGGCGATCGAGGGCGAACTCCCGAATCGAATTTGCGACTGAGTTTGGATTGCCAGGTTCGAGCCATTGAATGGTTGGCTCGCTGCGTTCAAGTTCGATGGTCCCGCCCGCGCGTGTCGCGATCACAGGGGTTTTCAATGCCATTGCTTCGAGGACGACGTTGGGCATTCCCTCGAATAATGAAGGCAATAACAGTGCGTCGGCCGATTGAATATAAGGAGCCGCGTTTCGAGCCCCGAGGAAATCAAGCGTGTGGATTCCACGTGAGTGTTGCTGCCAGAAAGTCTGAAGTTCACCGCGAAGCGGCCCATCACCCACCAGCCAAATTCGAATTGCCGGCAAGTTGTCCGGCCAATTCTGCTCGCAGAGGTGAAGCCCACGGATCAAATCGATGTGGCCTTTTTCGGGTGTCATGCGGCCGACGCAAACGATTGTTAGTCGCTCGTCCCGCGAGACCTGCGAGAGACTTGCCTGTTGTCGAGTCGCTTCGGCATCGACCGGGTTGGGGAAGACTTGTACTCGACCTGTCGGCAGCCCGTAGTAATGCTCCGCTGAATCGGCTGCTTGCTGACTAACGGCAATCACGGATCGTGACTGACGGTAAGCCTTCGCCAAACGCCGACGTTTCAGGCCGACAAAGCGGCTCTCAACCAACGGCAGCGCATGATCGGGAGGGCTGACGATCGTTGAAACTCGCGGGATGTTCCTAGCCATGCAAGCCGGACCGGCAACCATTGTCATATGAAAGGTTCGGTCGTAGACAACATCGATTGCCTGTTCGTCAATCACCTTGCCGACGTGGTTTGTCTGCTGACGAAGCCTGCGTCCTGGAAAGTAAAGTTCACCGCCGCGCGAGACTTCGTCGAAGCTGTGAATGGGGACATCATTGGGCACTTGGTCCAGTAGATCGCCGTCCCGATCGATTAGGTAAAGATGGGGCGTCAGCTTATCGCGATCGATCTTTTGCAGCAAAAGCAGGGTTTGACGCTCACTGCCACCACCCCGCATCGAACTGACCATCAGCATCACTCGGCAGGTCATTGAGGTATCCTCACCTCAACCCAAACCATGCGATGATCACTCGCCTTGAGTCTTCGATCTGATTTGTCAGGCCAGAAAACACCGCTGTCGCGAATGGGCAAGTCTCGGCTAGGTAGTACGTAATCCACCCGCATCGTGCGTTTGCGGCCGAAATCCGCTGTGTGAAACGCGGTTTTAGAATCCTGCTGGTCAGCCGGTGGTGCCTCCTGCATGCGTTGTGGACGCGGATCTTGGACACGCTGGGCAAGCAGCAAGTTGCGAATGGCTTCTTGACGACTGTCACCAGAGGTGGGATCAGAATTAAGGTCTCCCAAGATTACAAACGACTCCCCTTTGCCAAGGCCTCCGGAATTCCCCGCGTCGTCGACCAAGTAATCAGCGGGAGCAGATTGTAAATAATCACTCCAGAAACGAATTTCATCGTGATTGCGGCATCCATTGTGATCTTCGATGCCATCAAAAACTGGTGGCGTTGGATGGCAAGCCAAAAGGTGAAGAGTCTGGCCATCGATTGAAACCGGAACATCAACATGATTCTTGCTGGATAGTCGCAAGCGATTCCAGACTTTATCGCTGTAGTATGGTTTGCCAGTATCAGGGTGTGTTGGAAACAATGCGTTGGGAAGATCTTTCCAAAGAAACCGTTGAAATGAGCGAATCGCTTCACGCTTGATTGGGAATCGGCTGAAGATGGCCATCGCGTACTGGCCGGGGTAGGTGCCATAACCATAGGCATCGACCGGTTCATCCTTTTTTTCGTTCCCGTTTAAGTCCATGCCACTGTCGATGCCAGTGTTGCTAGATACTGCGAAAATGTATGGGTAGACGATCGGTTTCTGACCGTCCTGTCCCACTGCGAAGAAGTTGGTGGCGAGAAGTTGAGCCACGTCGCCTTGTGGGTCGTAATCAATCTCATTGATCAGCAAAATATCAGGCCGGATATGTTGCACAATCGAGGCGATGTTCTTTGCTTGGCGATCGGAGCGGTCTGCTAGCCGCTCCATGATTTGGCCCTCTGTTTTGCCGTACAGCGAAGCATTGAATGTGGCGACTCGAATGGAACGCTCGGCTGCCTGCCCAATGCCCGCTATCACGACAGCGAGTACTATGGCTGAGCCCCGAGCCATCACCGATCGAAAGTAAGAAACGGAGGCTACATCGAACATTAGGGATTGCCACGGCGGAACAGAATGTCAAAGGTTGTGCATGGATCACCAACCATGCACCTACCCCACGATTGTACCAACGATGATTGATCCCGATATGAACGGCCAACTGGAATTACACTGCCGGCTGGGGGCAAGACCACGACGTGACGGCCGTACTGAGTTTTGCGTTTGGGCACCGACTGCAGATCAAGTTCGTGTTTGTGTTGTCGGAGGTCTGGACTTTTCAATGGTTCCCGACCCACTTGGATATCACACCGTGATCGCCGAGGGGATTGGTCCGGGTGATCGATATTGGATCCAAGTTGATGATCACCCGCCACGTCCTGATCCGGCTTCGAGGTTTCAGCCCAAGGGTGTTCATGGTCCAAGTGAAGTTGTGGGGGATGACTTTCGGTGGACCGATCACGATTGGCAGGGGGTTAATCGTCAAGACTGGATTATATACGAGCTTCATATCGGGTCTTGGACCGCCGCAGGGACGATGCTTGCTGCCATTGAACGATTGGATGAACTCGTCGAGCTCGGAGTAACAGCAGTCGAGTTGATGCCTCTTGCCGACGCGGCTGGACGATGGAATTGGGGATACGATGGCGTCAACTTGTTTGCGCCAAACCACAATTATGGTGTGCCTGATGACGTTCGACGCTTCGTTGATGCAGCTCATGCCAGGGGATTGGCTGTATTTCTGGATGTGGTTTACAACCACCTTGGGCCTGAAGGTAACTACCTCGCTGAGATCGGGCCTTATTTATCTGAACAACACCAAACTGTTTGGGGGGCCGCTCCCAATTTCGATGGTCCACAACACGCAGAAGGTTTGCGGCAGTTCTTTTTAGCAAATGCTTTGTACTGGTTGGATGAATTCCACTTTGATGGGTTGCGTGTCGATGCAGTCCATTGCATGGGCGATACCCGATCACCTCATATCGTCGAAGACCTTGGTCGCGTTGTCGATGAATGGTCGAAACATCGAAATCGAAATGTCAGCTTGATCGCGGAATCGAATGTTCATGATTCGCAGATGATTCGCCCTATAGAGCAGAGTGGCTTTGGGTTTGACGCTGAATGGTGTGACGATTTCTTGCACAGCATATTCGCGGTGGTGCGACCCGGTGAAAGGTTGTGTGCACGTGAGTATTTGCCCGGGACAGACCTCTTGCAGACTCTGCGATTTGGTTATGTCTACGAAGGATCGCTGTTTCAAAAGCGAGCTCGGCAGCAACTTTGCGAGCGAGCTGACACGAGCCAATTGATCTACTCCATTCAAACGCATGACTTCGTGGGCAATCATCCACTTGGTCAACGCTTGCACCAAGTGGCTTGTTCGGAAACACAACGGGCATGCGCTGCATTATTGTTGATGACGCCCGCGATTCCGATGTTGTTCATGGGCGAGGAATTTGCTGCCGAAAATCCTTTCCCATTCTTTGTTGATTTTGGTGACTCACACCTCCGCGAATCCGTGGTGCGAGGCCGGAAAGCTGAATACCCGCAGCACGACTGGGGCGAGGGTGTGCTGCCGATCGACGCGGAGGCATTCCATCGTTCAAAGATTGGATTGCGGCAGGCAGGTGACCAGAGGATGTGGCAGTGGTACCGCTCGCTAATCGCAATCCGTAAGCAGTGGAAGGAGTCTGGGTTGATTTGTGATGCGAATCTTTCCGTTCACTGCGACCTTGATAAAGGGCTGTATCGCCTCGATTATGCGATGGGTGGCCAGTCAGCGACGATTGTTGCGAGATTGGTTCCGGAGTCCGCTGGAAAGATGGAGCCAGTGCCAATGGAGCCAGTGCCAATGGAGATTCAAGGCGATCTTATTTTGGACTCTAAAGAAGGAGTTGCCGATTGCAGAATGATCTTGCCGAACCATGCCAAGGTGTTTGCAAGCGATTCAGCGAGTGCCTGATTTCGATGCACAGGTTGCTGCTGAATCGAAGGACGGCGGTGTGCTGGCTTCCCTTGTGAATCTGGCTTCCCCTGTGAATCGCAATCCGCGGTGTGTGACTTGACGGGATTTTCTGAATGGGGCAGCGTTCAAAATGTGGTGAATCGGATGCGGGTCGGGTAAGCGGTCGATTTCGAGGGGTAGCTAAGTGTTTGCAGCCCAGCCTATCGATTGAATGTCCATTGTGATGGTTTTTCAAAGTGCTTGCTCCACGCATGTGGGTTGTCACGGCGATCAGCTACCATGCTTCCTAAGCGAGCATCGGAGTTCAGCTTTGCGAAGGATAAAAGTGGATCAGCGTGTCGGATTCGCAACAAGAGAATTTCGCCGCACGAATCGATATGGTCGATTTTTTGGTCGTATGCGAGACGTCTTTGAAGGCAAGGCAGCAAAGCGAATGTCGTATGGAGAAATGAAGGTTGATTTGCTGGTGACCAGCAGGATTGAAAAATGTATTCAGGTTGCTCGAGTGAACTGATGAATCAGATTTCAGTGATGACAAACCAAGGCATGCGAACGATGCATGTGACCGTGCAGATGATTGGCATCTGCTTTCAAAGAGAGCGCGATTGAAATGCGAGTTGTCGTGATTGGAGCAGGAGCGGCGGGGCTGGTGGCAGCGGCAGAGGCTGCGCGTCGGCATGCGGATGTTCAGTTGTTGGAGAAGAATAACAAAGTTGGCGTCAAAATCTTGATGTCAGGTGGGACTCGGTGCAATCTCACGCATGACACCGACGCGAAAGGGATCACGAAGCATTTCCGACATGCACAGCGATTTTTGCAACCAAGTGTCGGGGCGTTTTCGCCAACCGATGTGGTGGCGATGTTTCGTCACGCAAATGTGCCCACAAAGGTGGAATCAACGGGTAAGGTTTTTCCAGCCAGTGATCGAGCCTTGCACGCCCGTGATGCCTTGGTTGCGATCGCCATTGAAGCGGGTGTCAAGATACGAATCGGACAGCCAGTGCTTGGTGTTAGCCAATCCGAGCACGGATGGCGCGTGCAATTGAATCAAGACGAGATCGCGTGTGATCGTGTGATCGTTACTGCAGGTGGAATGAGTTATCCGGGATGTGGTACGACGGGTGACGCTTACCCATGGCTGAAAAAACTTGGCCATACGATCGTCTCGCCGCGGCCGGCGCTTGTTCCATTGACGGGGGGTAGCCATTGGACACATGAGTTGTCCGGCCTGACCCTCGAAGATTGCGTGGCCGAGGTGCATGCTCGTAACAAGGCTGGCAAATCTGCTGTTTTGGCATCGAGACGTTCTTCGTGGTTGTTCACGCACGTTGGGTTTTCTGGACCCGCCGCGATGGATATCAGCCATGCGGTCACCGCTGCCGAGTCACTCGATCAAATCCAACTCTGTGTTGATTTGGTTCCTGGCTTGACGAGGGACGAAATACAACAAGTGCTATCCGATCGCAAAGGAGGCCGTGGGCGACAGCAAATCGCTTCGTTGCTTACTGAATGGCTGCCTCAACGATTAGCGACTGCGTTGGTTGGCTTGGACCCGAGCTTGCAAGCGAATTCATCGGCATCGCAAATGTCACGGTCGTCCCGAAATGAACTCGTCCAGCGGATCAAGCAACTACCGCTGGACATTCATGGCACGCGAGGATTTCCCAAGGCTGAGGTGACCGCGGGGGGTGTTAAACTGAGTGAAGTCGAACCGAAGACGATGCGGAGCCGCCTTGCGGATGGTTTGTTTATCGCAGGTGAGGTACTGGATGTGGATGGTCCAATTGGCGGGTATAACTTTCAGGCAGCTTTTAGTACTGGGCGTGCCGCGGGGGCCGCTGCCGCGGCAGTCGAGGAGCGGTAACTTCGATCGTGGCAATTATCGATCTCTTAAATTCTGTACCAAAGAGTCAGTGCCTGAGGAGTATTCAATGATTCCAACGGCGGGACCAAAACGACATTATGCCTGACTTGATCGCACAAGGACCAACAAGCGAAGATCGATGGCGCCGCGAAGTGCCGTCAGCGCTGACCAGCCGTGAAATCGTGATCGGCCGTTCTGAAGCAGATTGGAATGTCCCCTGGGATACGAAGGTGTCTCGGGCTCATGTGGGTTTAAAACCTCTGGGCAACGGACGCGTGCAAGTGAGGCGTTTGAAGGCCGCTCGTAATCCTGTTTTTCATTGCGGTGGCCGTGCTGGGCAATTCACTCTGGTGCCTGGTGATCATTTTGTAATCGGCAGCACCACCTTTACCTTGGCCAATCGGCCTGGTGCGTCGGATTCGTCAGATCTAGTTGACGTCACTGAACACGCCTATGACCATGCGGCACTTCGCCGCCGACACTTTCGAGATGCGGCATCGAGAATCGAAGTGCTCAGCCGATTGCCCGATTTGATTACCAACAGTGGCAGCGATGAAGAGTTGCTCGTGCGGGTGATTCGCGTCATGCTGCAAGCGATTCCGTCGGCTTCCGCAGTGGCAATTGTTGCGGTTAGCGCGGATGACTGCGATTCCGGTGCGCTAGAAGTTTTGCACTACGACAGTCGCGTCGGGGGGCGCGAAGGCGCACCTGTTAGCGCTGGCTTAGCGCGGAGTGCGATCGATAAGCGAGAGAGTGTGCTGCATCTGTGGGCTGGTAATCGAGATGATGCTGCCTTTACCGCCAGCGATGAAGTTGATTGGGCATTTTGTGTCCCTTTGAGGAGTGAGGCTTGTCGTGGGTGGGGGCTTTACGTGACTGGGCCACTGACCGTGGAGGCTGGTGTCGATCTGGAGCAGTCGTTGGAGGCTGCTCCTGATGATTTGCAAGATGATGTTAAGTTTGCTGAGTTGGTTGGGACCACGCTTGCCAACCTGAGGCAGAGTCGTCGACTCGAACGCCGCCAAGCAGCCATGCGGCATTTTTTCGCGCCCGTCGTGATGGAAGCGCTTGCCGGAAAAGATACCGATGAGGTGCTCGCACCTCGGGAAGCTAATCTGTCCGTCATGTTTTGTGACTTGCGAAGCTTCTCCCAACGAAGCGAGCGGCGGGCAAACGATTTACTGTCCTTGTTGGCGAGTGTCAGTGACTCCTTGGGTGTGATGACCCGCCACATCTTGGACAATGGTGGAGTGATTGGCGATTTTCATGGTGATGCAGCAATGGGGTTTTGGGGCTGGCCGCTTGAACAGCCTGATGCCCCTTTGCGGTCTGCGGAGGCTGCGAATCAAATCTTGGCTGATAACGGACAGGCTTTCCGTGACGTAGATAACAGCGGCTTTCGATTCGGAATCGGGATCGCGACTGGGCGGGCCGTGGCGGGGAGAATTGGCACAGTCGATCAAGTGAAGGTAACTGCGTTTGGGCCCGTCGTAAATCTTGCCAGTCGGCTGGAAGGGCTGACGAAAGTTTTCGGAGCCGAAGTGATCATTGACAAGCCGACAGCGGAGGCTCTTCAAAATGCAACAGAGAATCGATTTCGTGTCCGTCGACTGGCACATGTCCGGCCCGCCGGATTCGATAAGTCGGCGGAAGTATTTGAATTGATGGTTCGCTCGCCTGAATCCTCTCAGCGGATTACGGATGAACAAATTCAACAATACGAAGAGGGTCTGGAAGCATTCATCGACGGCGATTGGGAAGAAGCTTATCGTCGTCTCCACGAATTGCCTGCCTGGGATCGCCCCAAAGATGTGTTGTTGTCAATCGTGTTGAGCAACAATCGTGTGCCGCCAGATCATTGGAACGGCGTCATCGAGTTGCCAAAGTAGTGATCAGCAACCTAAAGAGGTTTATCGGGTGAAAAAAACTGACAATCATTCACGTTCACAACCACTTGAACTGACCGCCCCGATGTGGGTCGGAATGGCCGTTGTGGTTTTGCTCGGGATTGTCTCTCACGTGCGGCAAGCCAATGGTGTTCGCACGCTTAGCCCTGAGCCGGCGTTGGAAATCGAGCGTCATCTGGCCTCGACGCATCAGTTTCTGGCATTGGGCGTCGAAATCGCGTTGCCGGAAGGGTGGATCTATCTTGCGGTCACAAAAGATACGCGGGTGACGGCTGCAACGCTGATGCATCCAGCATCGCAGTCCATTGTCAGCTTGCGTGCAAACCTGCTGGAGGATTGGCCACCGAAAGGGTACGCCGCCGAGGAAGAGTTTTTTAAGTACATCGAGATGGACTGGGTCTTGCTCAAATTGCGCAGGGTCATTCACCTTGATGAAGCTTCAGGAAATGGTGACTTGGTGCGTCAACCTGCACTTGCCTGGGTCGATCTGGATCCTCGGCGTTTGGGGCGTTTGGTACCGCGAGGGAATTCGACTGTCGAATCCGCTCAAGAGACTCGTGGTCTCATCATGATTCTGGTTAACCACCAGCGTGGAGATGAATTGAATCTGGCCGTGCGTGAGCTCTGTGATTCCATCCGATTTCTGGACGCATCAGGCTGATTCGTCGCAGGCAGCTCGCGAAAAAATTATGCTTGTCGCAGGAGAAATCGGACAAACTTGGCTGGTTCTAGTCGATTTAGGGAAATCACCATTCACCCTGATTGCCTGGGGTGCCTAAAATACCGATGGCGTGCCACCACAAGTCTCAGCCAATTGCCGTGTATCGCGGAAGTTGCTTGTTATCGCTTGGCGATTTGGCTGACGTCCGAGTTACGCGAACGCAGACGGTTTCTCAAACTCCCCCCAACGATTATGCAGCGAATTGGATTTGCCACCGCATTTTGCTTGTTTTTCTTCTGCTTGCAGTCGTCGGTCAACGCGCAATTGTCGGACGCGGACAAACAGCGTTTGGTATCGGAAATAGAAGTTGCGGTCACGCAAATCGACGAAGGTCGGTTTCCGGATTTTCAATCGTCCAGTGAAGCCGTACTGCTGCAGATCGATCAGACCAAGGCGTATTTTCAGTCCAGTACTGATCCAGCCAATGCGGGGGCGTGGATGGCCTATTTTGATCTGGAGCCCTTGGCTGATGCAATCCATTCGGACCAGTCCCCCGTTGCGATTGGGCTTGCTGCCCGCAAGTTGCGGGTCCGTTTGGTCGGCTTTGCGGCAGGTCTAGAACTCCGCGCAGTTGGAGACTTGCGAACTTCTGTCGAGACTTTGATCACGTCAGTTGTGTTTCGTGACCGGGACCGCAGGAAGGAGTTGATCGCTCGTCAGTTGAATTCGTTGGTGGAAATCGTGCGTTCAATGGATGCCAATCCAACGCCTATGCAAAGCACCAGACTTGCTGCGGTGATGCGCGTCCTGGAATCATCAGGTCAAGCCACTGATCTAATTGAGACTCTGCGGCAAATTTTTGATGAACCGAATGTGGCAGTTGTTGTAAGCGAAGCGATGGTCCAACAGGCGATTGAACGCGAGGTTGATGAGTCACGTCCTGTGCGGGATTGCATTCTTGGCACCCGAATCGTGGGTACGGCATTGCTTGAGGGGCGTGTGACGGCTGAACTGTTGCCGTCAGCTGATGATGCTCGCATCAACCTGACGCTGGATGCAAAAATGCAGGGGCAAAGCATTGGGTACAACCGATCAGTGCGGTTGCGAACGATCAGTAATGGGCAGGTGGCGATTTCACGTGAAGTAATTCTCGATCCGGCTGGAGTTCAGTTCAGTGCGGACATTCCGGTGGATGCGAGTCTGTCCAGTCGAATCATTGCGATCGAGCATCCTCTTGGTCTGGTTCGGAAAATTGCAAAGAAAAAAGCTGCACAACAGAAGCCTCTGGCTGATCAGATCGCTCTCGGGAAATTCCGTAATCAGGTGCGAGATCAATTTGTTGAGGAAACGGAGGGTGTGGTGGGGAGTGAACCCTCTGCACTCGATCGGGCACGTCGTGTCTTGAAGCGGTTGTCATTAAGCGAGCCGTTGCAGCGTTGGAGTACAAGTGAAGACAGATTGAGTCTGCAAGCTTTATTTCGTCGCCACGATCAACTTGCTACCGTTACTCCCAGACCGATGGTTGACGAATGTTATCCCGTCATGATTCAGGTTCATGAATCAGCGTTGGACAACGCATTTTCACCTGTGTTGGCTGGTCGGACTGTTCGAGAGGATGAACTCAATCAATTGCTCGAAAAATCGGGACGGCAGGCTGATGACACAGCCACCGCCGACGAAGAACGTGAGAGTCCCTTTGAAATCGATTTTGCTCGCTTGCGACCGATCATTTTTGAGGCTCGCGACGATACGCTTCGAGTCGGGGTTCGCGGAACCCGATTTCTGCAGGGTGGTCGGGAGTTGAAGCAGTCAATGGAAATCACTGCAGTTTATGCACCTGTCGAAAGAGACGGGGTGATGTCTTTGGTGCGACAGGGGGATGTCGCTGTCGATTTTCCCGGTGGCAGGCGATTGACCGTTTCACAGGCTGGCTTGCGGCGAACGATTCAGAAAAAGTTCTCGTCGGTATTTCCTGAATCCGTTCTTGATCGAACGCTGGAGATTCCGGCGGATGCCAAACTAGAGACACTTCGCGGTCGTGTTTTCCAGCCGCAATTGATCGTCGCCCAGGATGGTTGGTTTACCATCGCAGTTCGCTAGCGACTTGCTGCTCAAATCCTAAGCAGTTGCGCTGCAATAGAGCAGTGGTAGCTGTACCGAGCAGGCCGGCACTCGTGATCAATCGAATGCATTCGGTGATTTCGAATCCAGCAAGGGAGCCTGCCGGCACGTTAGGTCGATTCTGTGTCACTGGTGTTGTCAGGTCAGCCAGCGGAAATTGGTGAGACTAATAATTGGCATGGTCATTGCTCCGCTAGAGCAATTCGGTCGACTGTTCTCCTATGCCTCTCTGCATCGAGTTCCAGCAAAGAAATCAGATTGGTTGCATCGCGATCTTGACGATTCGCCGGAGTCTTTGGTCGGCTTCGTCAATTGCGGCTGATCAACCTATCGAGATTCGTGTTCTGCTTATGTGAGATTGATCGAGTTCGAGGGCTAAGCGACTGCCCGCCTCAGTTCGCGGTTTTCGAGAAGCGGCACTTTGCGGGTCGGACGTCTTGGTCCGGTGCCTTACGTCCGACCCCGCCGCGGATATTCAGGCGAGCTTTGGTTTGGTCGTTTGTGTCAGGCCGCCTCGACCGCGATCAAGATCGTGGGGCTGGCTTGCTCGGACGACGTCGATGATCACTCGCTTTCCCGCTGACAAACCAATTGCCATCGATGAAAAATCGGAGCGGTAGCTCTTGAGCACTGGAAATGCCGATTCGACAACTGGATGTTGTTTCAGGTGGTCTTTGATTGTTTGTGATCGTGATTTCAGAGCCGCGTACCAAATCTGCACCGTCAAGACCGCGATCGACAGCGAGTGCTTGGCACAGCATGGCTGGGCCGCGGGTAAGGCGGCGCCGGTCGGCTAAGCCACGGCGTTCGGTCATCTGTTCGATTCCCCAGACAGGTTCGATTGCGCGGATCAAAACCGCACTCCCCTTCCCTTTCTTTTCGGTGACGGCATTCAGGCAATATTTGGCATGGATTGGGTAGACATAAAGTGTCCCGGCGTGCTCGAACATCGATGCGTTACTTCGCGTCAGTCCTCGGTGGCTATGGCTCGACGAGTCGTCTGAGGAGAGGTAGGCTTCGGTTTCGACAATCCAGCCCCCCATCCAGTTCTTGCCATTTTTTCTTAACAGAGCTTTGCCAAGGAGTTCTTGGGCGACAATTTCTGGGGAGCGATCGTAGAACCCGCGAGGCAAACGGTCTCGTTTGTTTGGAGTCTTCATGAAGAACGAAACCTCTCAGGTGTTTACAGCGAGATGGGTTCTGCCGATCACAGCACCACCGATCCCAGGTGGCTGGATTCGAGTTGCTGGTGGTGAAATCACAGAGGTTGGAGGTGAGTCGGTGCCACTTGGTGCGGTGGACCTCGGGGAGATGGCTCTCTTACCTGGTTTGGTCAATGCTCATACACACTTGGAATTCTCTGAGTTTACCGAACCAATTGGGCAGCCAGGGGTTTCACTTAATCAGTGGATTGGCATGGTCATCGCAGCGCGTGGGCAAGCCAGCTCGCTGCAGAAGCATCAGGCGGTCGAAATTGGGATGCGTGAAATGGCATCGACGGGAACTGTGTTGGCCGGTGAAATTGCTACGCCACCCTGCGACTACCCGGATGGAAGTCCACAACTCATTCCGTTCTCCGAGGTGGTTGGTTTGGATCCGAGTCGCGGTAACGAGCGATTCGCAGCAGCGGGGGCGATGATTGAAGTAAATGGTCAGGCGGGGATCAGTCCACACGCTCCATATTCAACACCATGGTCGTTGATTGAACGGTGCGTTGATTTGGCGCGTTCCACCAACCGTCCTCTTGCAATGCACGTCGCTGAATCGCCGGCCGAGCGGGAATTGTTGCGGTATGGGCGTGGGGAGTTCGCCGATTCTTTGAAGTCATTTGGGGTATGGCGGGATGGTTTGTTCCCTTGGGGTGATCAGCCGCTGACTCGTTTGTTCCAGCTCTTGTCGCGCACACGAAGAAGTCTGGTGATTCACGGGAATGACCTGAGTGATTCGGAAATTGATGTGATGGCACGGTATCCAAATTTGACCGTTGTTTATTGCCCCCGAACCCATTGTTTTTTTCGTCATTCAGAGCATCCTGTTGCCCGCCTGCAGGCAGCGGGGGTGCGGGTTGCCTTGGGGACTGATTCACGAGCCAGCAATCCCGATTTGAATCTGTGGAAAGAAGTGCAGCACTTGTTGCATCACCGGATCGATTTGCCGCCCGAGGACGTTTTGAAAATGGCAACAGTCAACGGGGCCAGAGGGCTCGGAAATAGCAAGCACGGTGAGTTGCGAGCTGGCTGTTCCGCTGTCTTCGGAGGTGTGTCGACTGCTGCGTCATCAGTCGAACAGCTGTTCGCTGATTTGGCAGAGAACGAGTTTCAGCTGATTCAATGTTGAGCGGTGAATCGCAGTCAGCGATGGGTTGCAGGAGTGGTGAGTAGTACGTTGTTTGTAACCAACCACTGACAGGCGATTGAGACGACAGCAAGATCTGAAACATTCGCAGGTGCGAACAACGGCATGGTCAGCCTGTGTTCATCCCAACCTGCATGCCGTCGGGCGCGAAGATTGTGCGACCTCCGTCGACCGGCAAGCAGACTCCTGTCACGAAACTGTTTTCGCATAAAAACTGAACTGCGTGGGCAACGTCCTCTGGGGTTCCAATTCGACCGACCAAAGTCGTCCGTGCCAACTGATTCGCCTCGTCTTCACTCACCTCATCTGCCAGCAGCACAGGGCCCGGTTGGATGCAATTGACGCGGATTCGCTGGTTCAATTGAGCCAATTCGATAGCCAGTGATCTTGTTAACACTTCAACGCCACCCTTGCTCGGAAAGTAGGCCGCATGATCGAGGTAGGGTCTCGCGGTCGCCCAGTCACCGAGATTCACGACCGCGCCGCCAAATGGTTGTGCAGCCATAAAACGGCCCGCGGCCCGAGCGATTAGAAATGTCGCTAGTGTGTTGATGTCAAAGTAACGGCGTATTTCAGCTGGTGTGATCTGATTCAGCGGTGTGGGGTGCCAGATCGCAGCACTGTTCACCACGATGTCGATTCGGCCAAAGTGTTGCTGGGTTTCGGCAACCAAACGCTCTGGGACGGAATCATCATCCAGTGAGCCGTTCGTGACAATCGTTTGACAATGGAACTGATCGCGAAACTGCTTGGCCGCTTTTTCGGCCGCATCAACGCTCTTGTTCGCATGCAATGATATGTGGCATCCCGCCTTGGCCAAATGCTCCGCAACGATGCGACCGACTCGCGGAGCTCCGCTGCCAGTGATCAAAGCTACGGGGTGATCGCAATCAAAGGTTTGCTGCAGGGTCGCCATCTTGATGTCTCCAGGTCACCCTGAGGGAGAGTTGTGACTTACTGAACTGATGGATTGAGAATGGTGAAGTTCAGTGAATTCCGAAATTGGTTCAGGCCACAGACTATAGATACTTGGCCAACGGTCCGCCTCGGGTGGCCCGGGCATCGACCTTCGCGGTGATCTCTGGTGCTTCAATTAAAGGTGGAGCGTGGTGTGGTTTGACACGAGCGTCGATCACCAGGGATCCGCGGCATCCCCAGTGCTTGTGAATCATTTCGGATGCGACCCCGTAAATATCCGTGGCAGGATTGCTACGGGTAAAGGTTACCCATAGCCAATTTTGTAGGGAAGCCGAGGCCATGTTGCTCTCGTCAACAATCGTTACCAGCGGAAATCGGTTGAGCGGTGATTCGAGCGTCACCGAATCGATTTGACGCTGAAGCGTTTGATTGGATTCTGTTTCAACCTTTGCTCCGGTGATCGCCAGCACCCCTGGCATCACAATGCGAGGATTTGACCAGTCGTCAGGCAAGGAGAGATCGTTTGGCAGTTCGGTGAGGAGTTCTCTTTTCGCCTTGCCCCGCGCGGCGATGACCACTTTTGAACCTTTATTCAATCCGACACCGCTGTAATCGAGAGTGTCGATTGTTGTGCGAGTCTGAAAATGAAGATCCCGGCGCCAGTCCACCCGCTGCAGCAGGTGACGCAAAAACGATTCGATGTCGTGGATGTCAAGTTGATCATCTGGATCATCGGTGATCCATAGGTACTTCGCGAGTGACAATTGCCCGTTGCCTAAGATCGCATTCGCCTGCGTCAAAAGTTCTTGCGGTTCTGGTTCTTCCAGGTAGGGCATGTATCGCTCACTGCCAATCGCCAGTAGCAGCGGGTGGACTCCTGCCGCATCGACCGCATGCACGGATTTGACCCCAGGGATCACCGAAGGAATGATTGGATCAGTCAGGTCGTGGATCAGCTCGCCAAAGGTCGTGTCTTCTTGCGGTGGTCGACCGACAATGGTGAAAGGCCAGATCGCGTTATCGCGATGCCAGACTTTTTCAACTTTCATAAAAGGAAACCGATGCATCAAGCTGTAGTAGCCAAGGTGGTCGCCGAACGGTCCCTCTGGCTTTAACTGATTGGGGTCAATCGTTCCGACGATTGCAAAGTCAGCATCAGCATATACGGGAGCATGATTGCCTCGGATCATTCGGATGCGACGTCCCGCCAAAGCGCCGGCGAATGTCAATTCGGTGAGGCCTTCGGGCAGTGGCATGACGGCCGCTAGCGTCATTGCAGGTGAGCCTCCAACGGTGATCACAACGCGGAGCGGTTCCCCTCTATCAAGGGCAGTACGATGGTGTACGCCGATCCCGCGGTGGATTTGATAATGCAGGCCGACTTCGTGATTTTGTTCATAGTCGTTTCCGGCCAATTGAATCCTGTACATTCCAAGGTTCACCCGCATGAGGTTGCCTGGGCTGAGTGGATCCTCACTCAGCACCTGAGGCAACGTGACGAAGGGGCCGCCGTCGTCTGGCCAGCTTTGGATCATCGGCAGATCGCTCAGTTGGCATTGCTGTGCTTGGACCGGCCCGCGTTTGGTCTTGCGGGGCAGCATTCGCATCGCGGTGAGTGGAGTGGCGGCATACCGGAATGGCTTTCGCGGTAATGCCGCTGGGTCGACTTTAACTTCAATCAGCCGGCGAACGGATTCGAGGGTATCTCGAAACAGATAGCGAGCCTGTTCGAGCGTGCCAAAAAGGTTGGAAGCGGCTTGGAAGTGTGAACCCTGGATGTTTTTAAACAGCAGAGCTGGACCACCATTGGCATAGACTCTTCGCTGAATCTCACCGATCTCCAGCGTCGGATCTACCGGGTCGTCGATCTCGATCAATCGCCCCGCAGAACGCAGATCATCAACTACATCTCGAGTGCTGCGATGCTTCACATTCAGTCTCTGGGAGCTTGAAGAAGAACGGTGCTGAGCCGGGTAGGATAACCGCCTCGGCGGGCCTAGACTAACCCCACCTTCGTCCGATCCTCTGAAGACACAATTCAATGCTGGAAAGTACCCCTTTTGAGACTCCTGTATTTCGCACTGTCACCGCTCCAGCCGCCGAGAAAGCGGATGTTGTGGTCGTTGGTTTGAGCGAAAGTGGGGAACTCACTCCCACCCTCTCGGCCATTGATGGATTGACCGATAACTGGATATCGCGACTAATCGAATTGGGTCAACTGCGAGGCAAACAAGGCGAATTGTCGTTGTTCGCTTCACCTCTCCCTGAAGGACCAGTGATGATTCTGGTCGTCGGTCTGGGAAATAAGCCGGCAACGAGCTTGGATGCATTCGAGTCGTCGGCGTCGGCAATCCGGAAGCTCGTCGATCGGAAGCGGGATCGTGTGATTGTCACGCTCGCCGAATCTTTTCCTGCAGAGTACCAGGAACAAATTGTCGCTGGGGCAGCCTCCGCTTGCGAGGGTCAGGCCCTTTATCAATCGGATCCACCGATCGAAGTGCCCTCGTCGATCGATTTTAGTGGCATCGACCAAGCAGTCATCGATCGCGGTACGGTGATTGGTCATTCGATCAATCACACACGGCGACTCGTCAACGAGCCACCCGCGATGGTATACCCCGCCAGCTTTGCAGAGCGGGTGGAGCAGTTGGCTGAGGGGACAGAAATTCAGGTTGAGATCTGGGATGAAAATAAGCTTGAGGCGGAAGGCTGTCGCGCTATCTTGGCCGTGGGAGCAGGGTCAAGTAAGCCGCCACGTTTGGTGATTATGCGTTATCAAGGTGGAGGGACCGAGGCTCCTTTAGCACTCGTCGGTAAGGGCGTCACGTTTGATAGCGGTGGCTTGTCGCTGAAGCCCAGTGACGCAATGGCAGATATGAAATGCGACATGGCCGGTGCCGCTACAGTCGTTGGGGTCATGCTCGCAGCTGCCAAGCTAGGTCTGCGCAAAAACCTGATCGGGCTTTGTGGATTGGCTGAGAATATGGTTAGCGGTGACAGTTACAAACTCGGGGATGTGATTGAGACTCGAAGCGGTAAAACGATCGAGATTCTAAACACGGATGCTGAAGGTCGCGTTGTGTTGGCAGATACCTTAGATGTCGCTGTCCAGTGTGAACCGCAGGCGATTGTCGACTTAGCAACCTTGACCGGTGCTTGTATGGTTGCTCTCGGTACCGAAGTGGTCGGGATGATGACCAATGATCAAGCTTTGTGCGACGCTGTTCGGCAGGCAGCTGAAGGACAAGGTGAACCGGTTTGGCAATTGCCGATGTTCGAACTCTACGACGAGAAAGTGAAGAGTAAGGTCGCCGATATCAAGAACATTGGTGAGGGCCGCTGGGGCGGAGCGATTACGGCTGCAAAGTTCTTGGAGAATTTTGTTGGGGATGTGCCGTGGCTGCACCTTGATATCGCTGGGCCCGCGTTTGCGGAAAGTCCGAAATCGCATCGAGATGCCGGAGCGACCGGCGTGATGGTGCGAACACTCGTCCACTGGCTCGAATCAAAAGATTGATCACCACGGTCGAATTCGGATCAACAGGAAATGCGTCCGGAAACCGGTCTGGATGCATCACGCTTTCGTGCACATCACGCCTTCGTGCACATCACGCCTTTGTGCACATCACGCCTTCGTGCCGGGCCAAAACTTTTTCCACTTGCTTTCTGTTGGTTTGTTTGCGGCAGCACCCGCTTGGTCTTTCTCTTCTGGGCCGCCGGATATCTTCTCGGCTAAATCTCGAATCGCCTGTGTGATATTTGCTTTGGGAGCCTGCACGATCAGTGGTACGCCGTTGTTTCGTACCTCAACCATGGTTCGGTAGTCGTTGGGAAGTAGGGCGTAAACATCTCGTCCAAGCGTTTCCTCTGCCTTCTTGAGGCTGATCTGCCCCGAGTCAAGGCCGGCACGGTTGACCACGATTTCGACCTTGTTTTTGAGACCCTCGATTTCCTCGAAACTCATTAACAGGCGAACCACGTTTCTCAAACATGGCAGATCGAGTTGAGTTACCAGCAGTACCCGACTCGAACTCTCAATCGCAACCATATCAACTTGGCTGTAGGTCTTGGAGAGATCAATGATTAAGTGGGTGAAAGAGGCTTTCAGTAAGCTAATCACCTTCCGGATGCTCTCTTCGGTGATTGCTGTCGTGTCGTGCAGTTCGACAGGTCGTGGCAGCAAGTAGAGACCACTGCTGTGTTTGGTTAGTGATCGTTTCAGTAACTGAATGTCCAGTCTGGCAACGTTCTGAACGACATCGGCCAAGGTGTAATCAGGGATCGAATCCAGGAATACATCGGCGTCACCCAAGGCGAGATCAATGTCCAGGAGTGCGACACTGTTCTGGGTGTCGGCAGCCAAGACACAACCGAGATTCACTGCCGTACTGGTTGTTCCGACGCCGCCTGTGGCACCTGCGATACAAATCACCTCGCAGGAACGCCCCCCTCCTTCAGACGATCCGAACTTTTGCTGGCTCACCCTTTGCAGAGCGCCCGATAGATCTTCATTCGACACCGGCAACGTTAGGAATTCTCTTGCCCCCGCCCGAATGGTTTTCAGGATTAGCTGTCCGTCCGTGTTCTCGCTCGCAGCCAGAATGGCGGTGTCAGGGGAATCGTTTGACAGTTGCTGGATCAAGCTGGTTGCTTTGCCCGGATCACTATCCAAGGCGATCACGCCAACATCAGGTCCCGTTTGCTCGATCACATCGGGGAAAAACTCATAGCGCGAACAATCAGCCTCGAGCCACACGGTATCCATCCCCAATAGCATTGCTTTGAGGGGTTCTCGTGTGGCGTCGTTGGGATCGACTAAGGCGATTCGTAGTACATTACTCATGATGAAAGTTATCCGATACCTTCTGTCTTGGGATCGTCACGGTTCTGCGACCATTCCGTCGACTATTGGGCGGGTGCGCTGATCGTTACACCTTCGCCGACAATGACTCCTTCAGCTGTTGGGATAATGGCTGCTGTTGGCATCTGACCACTCCCATTGAAACTGTTCGGCTGGCCGTGCAAGGTGCTGTAGCCATCTCCTGCGACCGTGCAATGTTCCTCGTTGCCCAGCATGTTTGGGACTTCAATATGTCCATTGAGGTAGAGCTCGCAGTCGCTTGGAGAGGTTGAATTCAGGCCTGGTCCACCCATCGGTACCTGATGCGGATTCATCGCATCAACTAATTCCGGCGTGACCGTGATTAGCAATTCAATGTCGTTGCGAGTTTCTTTCACCCGGCGAAACATCGCACCGAAGTAAGGGATTTCCCCAAGAATTGGTGTTGATTGGGTCACCGCCTCGGTGCGGCTTTGCAACAGGCCAGCGATCGCGAAAGTTTGACCAGCTTGAAGCTCCACTGCCGTTTCAACGTATCGCTGACTGAAAGCGGTGACTTGAATGCCAGCTGCCGTGATCCCTCGTGAATCATCTGGTTCGGTCACTTCAGGGCGTACTTCAAGGCGGATTCGTCCAGGGCCGACAACAAACGGGAGGAAATCAATTCCCGTTCCGTATTCCTCATATTGGACCGAGACCGAACCGTTACCGGTTGGGACGATGTACGGCACGCGTCCACCGACATTGAATCGAGCGGGGCGTCCGTGGGTGGCGATGACCGTTGGTTCAGCCAGGAACTTGATCAGGTCTTGCCTTCTCAGTGCAGCAATCAATGCAGTGAAATTTCCCGAGCCTGACAGAACGTTGTTGGTGGTCGATAAAACACCTTCTGCAGTGGCGGCCGCGCCGCTTACCGATCCGCTTGATGCGTCTAGCAACCGCCCCGGGGCATTATAAAAGAACGAGTTGCCGGTGAAGGTACCCCAGTCAATTCCGAGGTCACGCAATTTAGTTCGAGAGACTTCCATGATCCGTGTGTGCAGCAGGACCTGTTGGACGCCGACCACTTTGATGTTGTTGACAACGGTGCCGTAAAATTGCTCGACAATGGCTACTGCTCGGTCGACGTCATCGACACTGGTAACAGTGCCGGTCACGATCGCACTATTACTGATCGGCATCACTTTCAACGAAGCAAATGGCAGTTGTGAACTTAAAATGCCCTCCACTTCCCGAGCATCTGCCATCACTGTCACGTTGACGGTGTAGAGTTTCTCGTCGGTGTCCCAGAGGTTTAGTTGGGTCGTCCCAGGTGTTTTGGCGAAGATCTGAATTTGGTTTTGGGAGACCGGGATGGCACCCAGAACTTCTTCGTTGTGAACCTGGAATTTTGGGATTCGCGCTTCAAGCGTCAGGATTCGGCTGCTCTTGACCAACATATCCAAACGCTCGACCGATTGGGAAATGTTGTGACTGACCGTGGCACCAGCGGATGTTAGCTGGACCGGATTGGACTGCGCGGAAGCGGTGTTGGAAGACGTTGCAGCGAGTGCGGCGGCCAATAGGATGGCGGCCGTCAGGCGTGCAGTTAGTCGAGTCGTTTCCATCTCGGGTACATCCTTGCGGGACCGATTCGAGTCCGTTCGAATCGATTGGCCACCGAATGCTCGGTGGCCGATCACGGTCCATGGGGTAACAGTTCAATAAAGGATAAACGGTTCTTAAAGACCAGTTGTGGGCCGGTCTTTGCGGAGTGGTAGCTAATTTCTCACCGATGGGTCTCCGTCCGATTCAAAGAACGGACTGAATTCACCGTTTAGAAATTCGTGATCGTCGTTACTCGATTTGATTGGCGGAATTTCTCCGCCCGATTCCTCGCTGGGACTGGATTCGTAACCCCCGGTTGCTCCTGCTTCCCCGATCACGACGGGGGCCTTTCCGGGTACGATCCAGTATTCGACAATTCGTCCTTCGAAGAGTTTAAGCATCCTGAAACCTTCTTCTTTTGGTTCCGGTTCCGGTTTCGTTTCTTGTTGCAGGTTGATAGCTGGGCTCGCTGGACGCAGTTGGTCGAGATCCTTCTGCTCTTCTTTCTCGTCTTGTTGTTTACGATAATTTTCAAGCCACTCCAAGAACTCTTGGCCTGCTTCATTGGATCCGTCGGTGTTGCTGTAGTCCGAGTTGCTGCCCAAGTTCAAACTGATGTTGCCCAGTTCGTTTGCGTACACCCACGCCTCAGCATCTTTTTCGTGTATCAATAGCTCGATGTTGCGGAATGATGCTGGACGGTCCTCGCCAACCTTTCGGTCCGTGTCGCCGTCCAGCGAATAAACTCGAATGCCCATCAGAACCGCTTTGGTCATGCTGCGTGGGATAAGTTCGCTACGAGTGAAGTAGCCAACGACGTCGACGCGATCCCCTGGTTGGACCAAGTTGGCGATCGTGACGTCCGACGCCTTCATCGACACAACTTTGTAACCTTTGGGAATCGTGCTGAAGTTCTCCTCCATCAGCTTATCCAGGATGATCGCCTCACCCTTCGACACGTACTGCTTTGCGTACTTGTTTTCCAGCGCCGAAAGATCGCCGGTCGCACCCTCCGGCACGATATCTGCCGGCCACTGCTCACACTGAATTCTTTCGGGGGTAATCTTTTCGCCGATCTCGATCCTACCCGTCGAAACGTAGATCTCCGTGGTGGTCCCCGCGCCACCTGAGTTCGCTTGGGCGTTCAGCCACTGGCTCGCTAGAATCGCCGCGACGGTTCCGCAGACGCACGCCACTAACAGATAGAGTGATTTATTTCGCATCGCGGTTCATGCCTCGTGAGAAGGCTGCCTTTGAATGATCCCATGGGCGGACAGGAGGTAACATCGCGGTATGCCAACCCATAGGTATTTTCGGATCAAGGCATGGCATTGCTGCAACCCGCACCGCTTGACGCCTATTGCCGACCTGATCGCGCAACTTGATGTATTCTTCCTGTCTTGCCAGCGGGCGGTCCGTTGACAAGGGGCCTCCGTCTCGACCTAGCCCGCATGGGGCATCGACACCCCCGACTGCATGACGAATGTGATCAAATCAGCATTCCAGCAAGTGCGAAATAGGCGATTGATCCGATTGCCATCGGAATTCCGTAGGGTAGCAAATACATGTTTGGCTTCCGCTCGCGAGCGATTTCCGCCAATTTTTGTGGATCACGAACGGTCTTCCATTCGTTAAGAATCTGGTGAGCCATTGCGAAGTGCTTCTGCCATTGTCCGCTCTTCCAGATCATAAATGCGGCCATTATCCCTCCGACTAGAGCGGTGGCGGCGAACGCCCACAGTGTCACCAATGTTCCCATCCAAGCACCAACGCCGGCAAGCAGTTTCACGTCGCCAGCACCCATCCCACCAACGTTTCGTAGTAACAGAAGGAGCATCATTCCCACGACGGTGCCCATCAAACTCCAGCCCAGACCGCTCCAGCCATCCTGCATCGTCCAGTGAATCCAACCGCATGTGATGAATGGAAAAGTCAGCCAGTTGGGAACTTTTAAAATCGCTCCGTCAATGACGGCAGCAACCACCAGCACAAAGGTGACGAACCAGACAACCCAATTTTCGGTGACGACGTTAAGTATGGCGGACATGATATCTTTTTCCCCGTGATTGATTTATGAGTGGTTTCCCGTCTTGAGTTGACGGTTCCGGTTTAGCGTGGCCCAATCATCCAGCTAAACATCGCAAACAGTAACGTCACAAGACAGCAAGAAATCTGCCACGCATAGGCGGCGGTGTCGGCTGGGAGCAATGGATAATTCATCCGCGGCCTCTCCCACTGAGATGTGAGACGTGATGGTTTTGAATCGAAGAAGTAAATCCCAACGCGGCGGCACGGATCCCAAGCGGGATCCGCGCCGAGCGGCGTCGAGACTCTTGTCAAATGCCACTGAATTCAGTGGCATTCAACTAATTAGTGGCAATCGCGGCACCGACAGCTTCGAACTTAGCGTTCGCGTTGGTACCAATGGTGCCTACAGCAGCCAAACAAACGACTACGATCAGAGCCAGCATCACTGCGTACTCGACCGCGGTCGGGCCATCTTCTTCCTTCAGGAAATTTACGATGCTATTAGCGAAATTCTTCATGTCTCTCTCCTCGCGAGTGAGATGCATACCGTTACCGGTATGCGACGACGACTAGAGACCTGATTCAAATTGAATCAGATCCGAACTGGGGCAGCCTCGTTTCCGACTTTCGCCTGACACGCCTTGGCAATTCGTCGCGATCACTCGCAACGAATATCCCACGGTAGCTCGGCGATCCTAATGGCATTGCGTGACCAAATGGTTACGCGTTACCTGAGGACCCGTAGCTTTGCGTCCCACCCTTGCGAATGGTTTGCCTTTGTCTTGGGAGCAAGGCTGACCGCTACAGCAAAGTTCGAATTCTCGAACCGTGACGCAACGGCAGCGGACCGAACACCGGTCCGCTCACTTCCACCCCAAGCCTATGGCAGAAAGTTCCTCTGTCAAAAAACTCTTAACAATGAAACCCTGCAGGTTTGGGGAATGGGCCAATTGGGTCGACGATTCCGTTTGTAACCGCCGAATCACTTGATCGTGTTGACTGAAAACCACAGTTGGTACTGGCTCAAGCCGGGATGCCCCGTCTCGTCAAAATGACGCGTGTATTTAATGATTTTGGATTCATGAAGGGTAAATGAATCAGTCGATTTTAAGGATCAATGTAAGCCGCCACGCATGTCTAGTGAGCTCCGCTGTCTCTGCCGTTCTCGGGCGATTAATCAGGGTGAGCCCCCCACTCATTTGCTTTTTGCGAAGCTGTGGGGTGTGGGCGGCGAGCCGGTTGTTGGTAAATGGGACGGAAGTCTAATCGTGAAGAGCGTGTCGGAAATACGTTAAGCTTTTGTTTGTCCGACATCGTCGAATTGATGGTGCTGCGTGCCCGTATTGGTGAAGATTAGTGATGCTCGGTGGTTCAAAGCTTGGCGTCCTTCATTTCCATCACAACGCATCACGCGATTTAGATGTTTAGAAATGAACATTGAGTTGCCACGTTGATTTAGCCAGAAGATGCTCGAACGCGTGATGGACAATCGTTTGAAATCTGTCGAAGCCTATCCTCATTCCTGTGATTGTGAGTGCAACATGTCAATTCCGCTTGAACGTCGAACGGTCCTCCACGCGTCTGCTTTGTCTTGCATTGGTTTTGTCCACGGTGGTGCGTCGAGACGCCTCTCTGCAGCACAAAACTCGAACGAAAAATTAAACGTCGCATGCATTGGTGTTGGTGGACGTGGGTCAGCGAATGTTCGAGGATTGGCGGGCGAAAATCTTGTCGCCTTTGTTGATGTTGACGAAAAACGGGCGGCAGATTCGTTCAAGCGACATCCCAACGTCAAGAGATTCACTGATTTTCGACGCATGTTGGACCAGATCGGAAAAGATTTAGACGGTGTTGCGATTAGTACGCCTGATCACGCGCACTTTCATCCAGCACTGGCAGCGATGCAGATGGGGCTGCATGTTTATTTGGAAAAACCGCTTGCCCACAATGTTTGGGAAACACGAACTTTGACCGATCTTGCGAAAGAGAAGGGATTGGCAACACAACTCGGCGCGCAGCGGCATGCCATGGAGAACATGCACCGAGTAGTTGAACTTGTTCAGAGTGGTGCGATTGGAAAGGTGCGAGAAGTCCATTGTTGGGTTGGCGGTAATCGTGGCATGCCGCAGATGCCGAACGAAACAGTCTCCGTCCCGCCAACACTCGATTACGATTTGTGGATTGGCCCGGCAGAATTTCGTCCCTACCATCCCTCGTTTTGCCCTTACGGTTGGCGATTCTGGTGGGATTTTGGAACTGGTGAAACGGGTAACTGGGGATGCCACATTCTTGACATTCCTTATTGGTCGCTCGGCTTGAAGTATCCTCAACGAGTGGAGGGGGCGGGGCCACCAATCGATGCAGTGAGGACACCCAAGGCAATGCAGGTCAAGTATTCCTTTGCAGAATCAAATCAGAACGCGGCGGTTGATTTGCACTGGTATCACGGCGCCCCAAAGCAGTTGCTCAGCCAGCATGGGTTACCGGAGAAAGGAAACAACACGCTGTTCATTGGCGAGGCGGGCATGTTGTTAGCAGGATTCAGTCAGCGGAAGTTACTGCCTGAAGAAAAGTTCGCTGACTTCAAGCCACCCACCCCCTTTGTGAAGGATTCACCGGGTTTTCATCAAGAGTGGATCAATGCCTGCAAGGGTGGTGAGCCAGCGACTTGCGATTTCTCCTATTCCGGCCCATTGGCCGAAGCTGTTTTGCTGGGCAACGTTGCTTATCGAAGTGGCGGTGGCTTCGATTGGGATGCCGAGGCATTAACCACATCAGGAAATGATCAGTCGCAGGATTTGATTCGTGAGAGCTATCGCAAAGGGTGGGAAGTCTAGCTGTTCGCGATCTTGACTAGGCCTGGACCAAATCAATTCGCCAGCTGTGATTTGCAATCGTAGTGGTGTCCCTGATCGTTGCGTGGGATTTATCTGCAAGGAGAGTCGGCTCGAATCTAGCGGATTCTACCGATCTCCTGCTGGTGAAATCCTCACTGTTTCCAGACGCTCTTGCGGTTTAGACGTTCCGAAGTGGCAAGGCGGGACGTCACAGTGGGCTGGGGGAGAACTGCACGCCGCAGTTCATCGCGGCAAAGAAACCGTTCGATGTTAGCTTAGGATCGAATGAACAACGTCTCCATGGACATCCGTTAAACGAAAGTCACGTCCCTGAAAACGATAGACGAATCGTTCGTGATCAATCCCGAGTAGATGTAGGATTGTCGCGTGCAGATCGTGGACGCTGACACCGTCAGTCGCGACATTCACGCTGTAATCGTCTGTGCTGCCGTGGTTCGTACCTCCCTTAATCCCGCCCCCAGCCATCCACATGGTGAAGCAACTGGGATGATGATCACGGCCGTAACTATTAGGTGTCAGCTTTCCTTGGGAATAAATGGTTCGTCCGAATTCGCCACCCCAGATAATCAAGGTTTCATCCAGCATCCCTCGCTGCTTTAGATCTTTGATCAATGCGGCAGTTGGTTGATCTGTGTCGCGACACTGTTTAGGCATCTGCCCGGGAATGTTGTTGTGTTGATCCCAGCCCTGATGGAAGAGTTGAATAAATCGCACCCCTTGCTCGGCGAGTCGACGAGCGATTAAGCAATTGAAGGCGTATTTGCCTTGGGTTTTTACATCTGGCCCATAGAGGTCCAAGACATGTTTGGGTTCGTCAGAAAAATCCAGTAAATCGGGAACCGACATTTGCATGCGGAAAGCAAGTTCGTATTGCGCGATGCGCGTTTGAATCTCTGGGTCGCCAGCCTGCTGATGTTTGAGTTCGTTTAAAGAATTGAGTGAATCGAGCATGGTCCGCCGCAGCCCCCGCGAGATTCCGGCCGGATTGTCGATATCGAGAACAGGGGCGCCCTGGTTTCGGAATTTGACGCCTTGGTGTTTGGACGGCAGAAAGCCACTCCCCCACAGGCGATCGTAAAGCGGTTGGCCTTGTTTGGCCGACCCTTTGCTGCTCATTGCGACGAATGCTGGAAGGTCAGCGGCTTCACTGCCGAGCCCATAGTCAACCCACGAACCAATACTGGGCCGGCCTGGAACTTGCGACCCGGTTTGTTGGAAAGTGATGGCTGGATCGTGGTTGATTGCATCGGTATGCATGGACCGAATGATGCACATGTCATCAGCTAGTGAAGCAATGTTTGGCAGCAATTCACTGATCCAAGAACCTGCTTCACCATGTTGGGAAAATTGAAACGCAGTTGGCGCAACCGGGAAACTTGCTTGCGCCGAACTCATCGTCGTTTTTCGGTCATCCGGGTAAATGCTTTTGGGGACCTCTTCACCAAAGCGATCTCGCAGTGCTGGTTTGTAGTCATAGAGATCCATTTGCGCGGGACCGCCCGACTGAAACAGATAGATAATGCGTTTTATCTTGGGCGATCGATGCGGCAGGTTGGCGAGTCCGCGGTGAGCGTTGACCTCGGCATTCGCGAACCGATCACGTTCCAAAAGCGTGCTCAGTCCAAGCGATCCCAGCAACATTGAACGGCGTGAAAAAATTGGAGTCATCGATCGTTTCTGCCTTGTCTATTCCTTGCTGATGGTCTCGTCGAGATTCAGTATCAATGAAGCAGTCATCGTCATGGCCGCATGTTCAATCAATGGAAGTGACTTGTCACGTTGATTCTCACCGGTTGCCAGTAGTTGTTGTGCTGCTTCTGGTGCATTTGAATAATGTTTTAGGAAGCGGCTGTGTGCATCGGTGATTACCGCTGCTTCTGCGGCAGTTGGCTGCCGTCCAGTGGCTTCGCGGAATGCAGTTGTGATTTTGTTTGGTGACGATTGATCATGGTTTCGCAAGATTCGTTCAGCGAAGAAACGTGCGCATTCGATGAACGTCTTGTTGTTCATCAATGTCAATGCCTGCAGTGGCGTATTGGTCGATTCAGTTTGCACTGTGCATACTTCTCGGGCCGCTGCATTGAAGTTCATCATCATCGGGGGCGGTATGGTGCGGCGCCAGTAGGTGTAAACGCTTCGGCGATAGAGGTTGCTACCTTTATCTTGTTTGTACTTGTTGTTGGAAATTGCGGACCAGATCTTGGGTGGCATGTAGGGCTTGGTCGATGGGCCACCAACTTGGTCGACTAATAATCCGCTCAAGACCATTGCTTGGTCGCGAACAATAAAGCCGGGTAAGCGGTATCGCGGCCCTCGCGACAGTAGGCGATTTTTCGGATCGATTTCCAGTAATTGATCTGTTACTTGTGAATCTTGTTGGTAGGTCGCGCTGTGGATGATTCGCCGTTGAATTGCCTGGATATCCCACCCGCCGCGAATGAACTCTAACGCCAAGTAGTCGAGCAATTCGGGATGTAAAGGCAGTGATCCTTGAGATCCCAAGTTGTCGCCCGTCTCGACAAGGCCAGCGCCAAAGAATTGCTGCCAGAGGCGATTCACCGCAACCCGTGCAGTCAACGGATGATTGGGATGGAACAGCCACCTAGCGAGTTCTAGTCGATTGCTCGGTGTGATTCCTGGTGTGCTTGATGCGAGAGACTCGGGGACCGAGGCGGTTACTGGTTGGCTGAGATCAGGCATGTTGTATTGGCCCCGCTGGAGCACATGCGTTAGCCTTGGTTCGGCGAGTTCATGCATGACCATCACCGTGTTTGGATCGCCTGCTTGGGGTCGCTGCAAACCATTGCCGGCTTCGGCGCGCGCTCGGTGTAGCTTGACGGGATCTGGCGTGATCATTCGGTCTTCGCCAGGTGATAAGTCGGGCCAGCTTGCAGGCACCTTGATGAACGGCGGACTGTTGCCATTGTTTGGCCCGACACCCCATTCCGCAATGTTGTTGAAGTAGGCGTAAAGTTGGTAATACTCTCGCTGAGTGATAGGGTCATATTTGTGGTCGTGGCAGCGAGCGCATGAAACAGTTAGCCCTAAGAAGAGAGTGCCAAAAGTATCGACGCGATCAGCCACGTACTCGGTGCGCCATTCTTCGGGGATGGATCCATCCTCTGAATTGATTCGGTGGTTACGACCGAATCCAGTCGCGACTTGCTGACGCAATGTCGCGTTTGGCAGAAGATCGCCAGCAAGCTGCTCGATGACAAATTGATCATACGGCATATGTTGGTTGTAAGCTTCGATTACCCAGTCTCGCCATACATGCTGGTAGCGATAGCGATCGTTTTGGTAACCATCGGTGTCCGCATACCGGGCAGCTTCCAGCCACGGTAATGCCATGTGTTCGCCATAGCGATGCGACTGCATCAGCCGATTCACCAATCTCTCAATGGCGACGTCCAATTCATCTTTTAAAAAGGCATCAATTTCGGCCGCCGTCGGCGGTAGTCCGGTAAGGTCGAGTGTGATTCGTCGCACGAGTGTCTCGGCGGAGGCTCGTGGGGCGGGGTTCAAGCCTTGGTCGCGAAGACGAGTTAAAACAAACCCATCAAGAGGATCGCGAGGCCATCGGTCGGATTCGATTTCCGGGACAGTTGAGTGTCGCGGCGGTACCAACGACCAATGTTGAGCGAATTCGCCGCCTTCACGAATCCATTTCACTAAGGTTTCACGCTCAGTGTCAGTCAGCTGACGCTTCGCGTCAGGAGGAGGCATTTGGTCATCAGGATCCTTGGAGAAGATGCGATGGATCAGCTCGCTCGCTTCAGGGTTCCCAGGTTCGATCACGTCGGTCGCAGAGTCCGCTACGTCAAGCCGCAGGTCAGCAGCAACAGTGGCTTGATCGGGACCGTGGCAATCGAAGCAGTGGTCTGACAAGATCGGCCGGACATCTCGGTTGAAATCAACCGATTCGGCCTGAAGCAATCCACCGCTGGTGAGCAGCGGGTGCGAGCAAAGCAGAGCTGCGAAGAGGATTCGAATCACGATGGTTGTCGAGTGTTGTCAGCAAGTGTGGAAGTTTCAACCAGTTTACCCGCTGGTGCGGATCGCGTCCGAACCATCTTAATCACGCGATTTGTCAACCAGCCACTCAATCTCTGCCGCTGTAATGTCAGTGGAGTCGAATGATTGAAAGGAATCAGTTTTCCCCGCAGCAGTGAAGGCCAATGGTACGATCGCGGGCAGATTGGTATCGCCAACGACGGCAAGGGGATAAGGGGAGCGTAATGCCATGATTGCGGGTAAGTCACCGTATTTAACTGCACCTGGCACGAAATTTTGGTCGCGGTAATGATCAACATTGGCGAATCGAAAACCATCGCTTTCGATCATGGCACGGTCCACCAATGGACCTGCTTGAGCTGCCGCGGGAGTGGCCCACGCTGCCGTTCCACTGGTTCCCAGTAAGGCGACCTGTGTTGCTCCTTGTTGGCGGGCGTGGGCGATCACCGCCAACACATCAGCGGTTCGGTGGGCTGTTAGGGTTCGGTTGTATCCGAAGGTGAATGCGGAATAAGATCGTGCATCATCAATCACTCTTTGTTGTTCGTTTCCTTTGCGCTCGCTGAGGAACTCACCTTGCTGGTACAAGTCAGGTAGCAGTACCGTCATGCCGTGGCTGAGCAGTAGTGCGAGTTGGTCAGTCGGATCACCATTCGCTTGAAAGGCGGCTTGCTTGCCTTTCGCATTTGTCCAGATAGTGAATCTGTCTGCCATCGATTGTTCGGTGCTTACCGTTAGCAAGGGGAGTTTTGCTCCGCGAGTCTCGTCGTCAATCAATCCTCGTTCGACGATGATCCCGTTCGATTCCACCTTGCTCTTACTGCTGTAGGTGGTGTTTTTCGGCACGCCTTGATCAAAGATAACCTGCCAAGCACCCCCCACAACCGCTCTGAAGTTTTTAAGCGATTCTGCATCCTCGGGATCTAGGGCATTTAATTGCGCAGTTGCTTGTTGGTCGAACCACCGACAAACAGCATATTCGTGAGGAACACCGACTTCTGATGGCGATGGGTGTTGATCGTCCCAGACGGTGGTTTCTTGTTCCGTAAGCGGCTCGAAATCTTGCTCGATCACGGGATCATCGAGGCCGAGGTTGAGATGCCGATTCATCCATTGGTACATCGTTGCTCGCGCGATGTAGTTGTAGTTGTGTTTGAATTCCAGCATGGGTCGGCAGTAAACATTTGCCTGATCACCGATCATGGCATAAAGCCATTTCAATTCGGGATATCCATCGGTCATCATGTCACGTGTCCAGTCGTCTGCTGATGTCATCGCTTGAGGACGTGGCGCGAACAATGCGGCCAATTCGACATTGCCAGTATCAATCCTCAGCAGGTTGCAATTTTCGCAGTAGCAACCACCCTGCATTGCGGTGGAAACCATCCCGTTTGGAAATGATGCTTTGACCCTTTGGTCGATCGCGCCAAGTAGGATGGACTGGGTGCCACCACCGCTTCCCCCGGTGACGGCTAGGCGGTTTGGATCAACATCAGGAAGTGAGGCCAAGAAGTCGAGTGCGCGGATGGCATTCCAGGTTTGTAGGCCCATGATTGATTGATTGCGCAAATCGGCATCAATGCTAAAAAATACCCAGTCGGCTCCTCTTTGCTTTTCCTCGGGCCTCGCTTTGGCGTGCCGATGGGACACTTGATGTGAGATTTGAATCGAGTCGGCATAGCCGATCATGTCAAAAATAAAGCTCACGCAGCCCATCCGCGCCAATTGTACGCACCTTGCTAACTTGGGCGTTCGTCCTGAATTCTCAAAATGTTCACCGCCCTGTTGTATTTGACGAGCGATTTCTTCATCGCTGTGTGATTGCATTCGTCCACCGTGCCCGTGCGGGCATAGCACGCCGGGTGCGCGGTCGAATCGCGGTTTGCTGGGGCGGAATAGTAGTCCTGTTACGTAGTGGCCTGGCAAACTCTGAAAGTAAACTTTTTCGACGGTGAACCCATCCCGTTCTGTTTTGTCAAACACAACCGAATTCAGGGGAGGCTTCTCTGGCATCGGCCACAGTCCGGTTGCGACGAGTACGCGACGACGCAAGAAATCCGCTCGTGAAAACCAAGCTCCAGAGTTTTCTGGGACCAGCAAGGGAAAGTGGTCGTTAAGCGTCTTTAGCTCTTTTAATCGCACATCGTTTGGTTGCTCGCCAATTTCAAGGACACGATGTTGGCTAGATTCCGGTGTAACAGGAGGATCTGCATAACCACGGAGAGCAATGGTGATGCAAAAGCTGAGAGCAATCCAACGATTCATGACGCACCTCTTAAGTAAAACCGTGCTGGTTTAATTTTTTTACCAAGCCAAAGCATTGGCGGTTCATTTTCACAAAGGCAGGGACTCAAGGAAATCTGCAGATTTCTGCAGGGCATTGCTTGAGTTGTACAGCGAGTTCTCATTCAGTTCGATTCTTCATCGATATCGGGCCTCGCATACCTCGCGTGCAAAGGCGACAATACAGCCACTGGGATTATCTGACACTGTGGCTCTAAACGAGTAAAAATCGATGCGTACGATTCTAACCACCGACGCCAAGGCCATGGGGCAATGGGTTGGCGAACATGCCGCTGAAGACCTTCGCCAGGCGATTGCCAAGCATGGTGAGGCGAATATCGTTGTGGCCACGGGAGCCTCCCAATTTGAGGTGTTGGGGGCATTAGTTCAGCAGCCAGGGATCGATTGGTCCAAGGTTCACGGATTCCACTTGGATGAATACGTTGGGATTTCAACCGATCACGGTGCCTCGTTTTGTCGTTACTTGAAGGAGCGATTTGTCGATCATCTGAGTTTGGCCAGCTTTCATTATCTCCGTGGCGATGCGGATCCAATCGAAACGATTGGTGACATTGGTGGTCGCCTCTCCAAGACGAGAATCGATCTGGCACTCGTGGGAATTGGTGAAAATGGCCACTTGGCTTTCAATGATCCTCCGGCAGATTTTGAGACGGAAAAACCCTATTTACTGGTTGAATTGGACGAGCCCTGCCGCATGCAGCAAGTGGGTGAAGGCTGGTTTGATTCACTTGCTGATGTTCCCACGCACGCGATCAGTATGTCGGTTCGGCAGATTTTGAAATCGGCCAAGATCTACTGTAGTGTTCCCGATGGGCGTAAATCGGCAGCCGTTCGCGGAACCTTGGAAGACCCTGTATCGCCTGAGGTTCCTGCCAGTATCTTGCGAGAACATCAGGATGCGATCATGGTGATTGACCAAGCTGCCGCAAGCCAGCTCGGTGACGAGACTCGTGCTTCGTTGGAGCAAGTTTGATGTCTGGTTTTGTCGACTTGCAGGTGAATGGATACGGTGGAGTCGATTTCAACTCAGATTCGCTTACCGAGGAATCAATGCATCGAGTGTGCCGTCGAATACGAGACGACGGAACGGACCGCATTCTGGCCACGATCATTACGGCACCCTTGGACGCGATGCTGCAGCGGATCAGTCGTCTTGCGCGGTTCATTGATTCGAGTCCTGAAATCTCATCGGTGGTTGCCGGAATTCATGTAGAGGGTCCCTTCCTGAGCGATCAGGATGGGTTTGCCGGCGCGCATCCCGTCAACGCTACCATGGATGCTTCGATCGACGTTACGAAGTCCTTGCTAGGCGCGGGCGCAGGCCACATCAAGATTGTCACGCTTGCTCCCGAACGGGACCCAGCGGGACGGGTGACATGCGAACTTGCGAAACAGGGAATCGTCGTCGCGGCCGGGCATAGTGATGCGTCAGTCGACCAGCTTGATGCGGCGATCGACCAAGGATTAAGTCTGTTTACGCATCTTGGTAATGCGTGCCCTGCCCTGCTTCCTCGGCATGACAATATCATCCAACGCGTGCTCAGCCGGAGCGAACGCTTAATGATTTCCTTTATCGCCGATGGTCATCATGTTCCACCACCGGCCTTAAAGAATTATTTGCAGTGTGTACCCTCGGCCAATGTTGTGATCGTGACTGACGCAATTAGTGCTGCCGGTCTGGGGCCAGGGCGGTATGAACTATCCGATCAAGTGGTTGAGGTGGACGAAGATGGCGCAGCTTGGTCTGCCTGTCGGACGCACTTTGCAGGATGCGCGTCCACCTTTCCGCAGATGGTTAGTGTCTTGAAAGAACGAGTCGGTGTTTCTGATCAGCAGATCGACCAGTGGATGCGATTGAACCCCTGCAGACTGCTGGGATTCAGTGTTTGATTTTCCAGTTGGGGGATCGAGTTCCGAATCAACAAATCCTGGGTTTGTCGCGGTTGGAGAATCAAATTGGGAAGCACAGGAAAGAGGAGATCATGCATGGATCCGTCAGCGATAACCGAGGTGATTCGACATCGGAGAACGGTTAAGCCAAAGAATTTCGCGACTCGGGATGTCGACCCAGCGATTGTTCGTACGATGCTCGAAAATGCAAACTGGGCACCCACTCATGGGATGACGGAGCCGTGGCGTTTCTCTGTGTTTAGTGGGCCGGCGCGGCAGCGGCTTGCTGAGTTTCTGGCAGAGACGTACAAGTCCTTGAGCACGCCAGAAACATTTAAACCGAAGAAGTATGACGGGATGCGTCAAAACGCGTTGCTGGCGCCCGTCGTGATCGCCGTCGGATTGAAACGCCAAGAAACAGAGAAAATCTCTGAGCAGGATGAACTATTGGCGGTCGCATGTGCCGTTCAGAATTTACATCTCACGGCAGCCGCCTTTGGGCTGGGTGGTTTTTGGTCGACCAACATCGCTGCGACCAGTGATGCGATGCGGGACTTCGTTGGTATGAAGGCGAAGGATCGCGCCCTTGGACTGTTCTATGTTGGTTACCCGGCTTGCGAGTGGCCAGTCGGAGACCGATCTCCAATTGACGAGAAAGTTCAATGGATCGACCGCTAGCGAGTGAACGGAACGCACAAGGTGGGGTGCATGACTAGGTTCCAGTTCTGCTGCTGCGAAAGTTGTAATGAGATTTTCGCCTGCGCAGGTTCGCTGTCATAGGTTCGCCATTCTTGCCGTGCCCACCCAAAGCGGAGCCGTCATTCAAATGTGATCTTTTCAGCCACGACTGGATGACCGCCGAGAATCGATTCCCACGACTTCGAGAGCGACATTTTCTTAATTCGCTCTGCCGCCATCAGCACAACATGCGGTAGCTCAACGAAACGACTGACGTTGAGCAGATCTGGTGCGTCACGGTTTTTGGTTGGTAAATCAAGTAAAGAGAGTCGGTCAATTCCAGGTGTCCAAAGTGAAGCGTACAACGTCCAGAATGCTGCTTCTCCACTGGCAGTTACATCAAGGCTGGACCACTCAATATTCGGCACTGAGCGAAGCCCTTGGATCGCTCGGCGAACATCATAGATCTGCATGGTGGCGGCGGTTTGCCCAATTTGCATAAATCGTCGGCGGATCTGAGTTCTGGTTTTCAAATCACGAGACCATTCAGTGGGGCCAACACCGCGAGGTATGATCCAGGCCGTATTCCTGCCATTTTGTTGATCGCAGATTTGCTCCCAACGCGCCTGGTCGGGCGTCGTTGTCGTGAATGCTTCCGGCATCGCAGCCGCCAAGCCTGGGCTGATTGATTCCCATTGCTGCTGGTCAAGAACATGAACGGATAATGCCTTGCTGTTTGCTTGTGGGCGATAGAAATAGCATTCCAGGCGATAAGGTGCCTGGCTGGTGAACTCGACACGGTACAGTTTTTCCGCGGAGGAAGTGATTTGAACGTCGAGCGGTTCATCAACGGTGGGCCAGCCGCGAAAGACATGGCTTTGAAGTGACTCCATCCAGTCCATTGATGCGCGTTGTATTTCGTTTCTTTGTTTCGGCAATTCATTCGCATTGACTGCCGGCACGAAGCTTTCGTGGATATTCGTGACGCGCTCGTCGGATGGAAGTTCTTTGAACACTTTAAGTTGTTCGGGTTCAAAGAACTTGACGGCTGTTTTGTCGATGAGTGAATCATCATCTTTCAGGAATCGATTGAACCAGCGGAAGGCATGGATCCGAAGTTCCTGCGTGTCCTTATGAGGACCCTCTGTGATCTGCAAGCCGAGTTGGTCGCTTGCTTCGTATAGATCATAGATGCGGCGAGTTTTTGAATAGACGTCGACGACACCGTCGAGCGGAAAGATTCGGTCCTTGTCAGTATTCGAAATCAGGAGCGGTCGCGGCGCAACCAAAGCTGCAACCATTGGGTAATCCCAACGGTAAGTATTGACCATGTACATGCAGTCACAATGACCTTCGACACAACCATCAACCACATGATTCTTGAGGCTGGTTATACCGGCGACAGGAACTGCTGCTTTGATTCGTTCATCGATTGCTGCGATCCACCAAGAGTAGGCTCCCCCGCCGCTGCGTCCGGTTACACCAATCCGTTCCGCGTTGACTTCTTCGCGGTTTTGCAAATAGTCCAATGCTCGAACGCAGTTCCAGGCTTCGACACCTGCAGGTGTGTAGCCGCGGTTGTTCCACCACCACATCTTTTCCCGATACGTTCCGTGATGAATTCCTTCGAGTTCACCCAGTTGAATGGTGTCGATTGTGAGGCAGACGTAACCATTGCGTGCGAACCATGCACCATGATGCTGATAGTTGACTTTGTTGCCGAAGCTGACACCATTTTTTCTGACGGCACCGTGTCCACATACATACAAAATCGCTGGCAAGGCTTTGTCTTGCTTCGCGGGCCGATAGAGGTTTGCAGTGACGTAGACGCCTGGCATTGATTGAAACTGAAGGTTTTCGACGATAAACCCTTCGGCATGTTCGACAGAACCGGTGATGACGGGGTTTAGCGGTGTGCGTTCTGGAAAAGGGTCCAGTCCAAGCATTTCCAATAGCTGTGTTCGGTATTGGTTACGACGGGACTGCCAATCACCGAGCGTTCGGATCTCCGCAAATGTCGCAGCCGTCAAATCATCCGTCTGTTTTTGAAAGTACTCAGTGACTAACGAATCGCCGCCGGATGAATCGAACGGAGGGCTTTGGCCCCACAGAAGCGACAAGGGGAACAACACGCCAATTAGAAATAAAGGAACACGCATGATTTGGAACTTGGTTGCAGAAGAACTTGGTTGCAGAACAATGGATTCCGATGGGAGGCCGCAGGCCGAATGCAAGCCGGTCCATCGTACTCCGTTCGCGGTCGTGCGTGTTGTCCCGTTGCCGAGTGGTGTTTTTCATCCGGTCACGTGTGACAGGCTCTGTCGACGGCATCCATGCGACGCAGTCGTGAGGGGCGGCCACGCGGTCGTGATCGAAGTTTGCACGGAGGCCTTGGTATCTGTGCTTGATGCTGGCTGCCTGAAGGTTCCCCATTAAATATACGAGTATGGACCATCATGATTTGAACGGAATCGCCGGTTCACCAGGACGGATTTCTACCCAACGACGGTATTCACCCTTCGAAAAGTCCATCAGGGCATAACCAAGTTGCTGATAAAGCATCGCTTGATTCCAGTCGGTGCGGCCGATTGCATCCAATGCCTGACCGATCGAGTCAGCGGTCTCGGGCTGCGACTTTTTGCCGGTTCTGAGATTTTTGTTCAGTCGAGGTGCGATGAGTTCTCGGCCTTCAAGGTGGATGCAGATCGAATGATCGTCGATTTCAACTTGCGCTGGTTCGTTCGATACATTTTCAGTCAGATGCATTCGATCCGTACTGGAACGCGAAGTCTCACGATTTGCTTTTTTTACCGTGAATCGAAAATGGGTCCGTTGCCCGCAGTTTCGCTTCTGCTTCACCTCTTTGAAATGAATTCAACCAACCTGCATCCTGCAGCTGTTCAAGTAAGCCATTGATGCGATCCGATTCACGCGTGGTGGTATCTTGAGCGCACATTTGCGAGGTATGGAAGAACACGGATACTCCTGTCAAGAAAGCTGGGAGGAGCAGCGTTAGAGGCTTCATGGCAATCTCCGATTTATAGGGTGAACGATTGATTCGACGACGATTCGACGATGTTGTGTGCCTCAATCACGCCGCGTGGTGCGATCTGTTACAGGAAAAATCTCAACCTTGACGGATGACTTTTCTGTAACCGTGTAGCGTGGAATCTTTTTGTGGCGATCGGCATCTCCGTTCCTCCGGAATTCGGGGAGCGTAATGATCTGACTGAGGATCGAAGATCATCAATTCAAGCCTTGGGAGCAACCGAATCGACGACAGTTGCTTCCCTCGTCGCCATGTTCAATTGGATGCTGATTTCGGCGTAGCGAGAAATTCACCTTGCGTAGAACAGGGTGCTACTCGCAGGGCTTGTTTAAAGCGGGTCACTGACGGGAGGTTTGAGGTGATTGGTCACCGGGTTTGTGGAGACTTCCACGCCTATCCAGCTCTTTCGTAATGGTTCGATAACCTGCCATCAAAACTGGTTTTCTGTTGATTGCTCATCAGATCAAAGTCGCGATCAATGCCACGATCAATGCCGAGGTCGAAAGAGTCTTCGAGAATCCGGATAAAGCAATGGTGGCTTGGGATTGGGGCTCAGTGGTAAGGGCTTTATGGAGCCATTGGTCCCGGTGATCGCTACTGCAATCGCAGACCCTTCCATCGCTGAAGTTTTGAAAGGAAATATCCGCATGATTGCAACGCGGAGGTCGCGGCTTGCTGCAGGCGCCGGCTATCCGGATCCGCCAAGCTGAGTCTCTCGTTGCTGGCTGCCAGCAGTGTTGGCTGCGAGCCAATCTGTTGCCCGTTCACTGGCAGCGAAGGACTCTGTTTTTTCTCTCAAGCGAGATTTGCATCTGTTGAGACGCGTCCCAAACGACTACAGCTCCAAGAATAGACGTGCTGGGTCTTCGATCACATCTTTAATGATGCGCAAAAAGCCGACAGCCTCGCGACCATCGACGATCCGATGGTCGTAGGTCAATGCGACATTCATCATCGGCCGGATAACGACCTGCCCATCGACTGCCACGGGCCGCTCTTGGATGGCATGCAAGCCAAGGATGCCGCTTTGCGGTGGATTGACGATTGGGGTACTTAACAGCGACCCGTAAATCCCACCGTTGCTGATGGTGAATGTTCCGCCGATCAGATCTTCTGGTTGCAGTCGATTCTCGGCCGCTTGTTTTGCGAAGTCACTAATGGAGCTTTCGATGCCAGCGAACGACAGGAGTTCGACATTACGTATAACAGGAACGACGAGCCCTTTTCCGCCACCGATCGCAATTCCAATGTCTTGGTAGTGGCGATAGACAATATCGTTATTGCGAATCTCTGCGTTCACTGCGGGGAATTTCCGCAGTGCTTCAACGGCAGCCTTCGCGAAAAACGACATGAACCCTAGTTTTACGCCGTGTCTTTCCAGGAACCGCTCTTTGTATTTGCTGCGAATCGACATGACAGGTTTCATGTCGATTTCATTAAATGTCGTTAGCAAGGCTGCTGTTTGCTGTGCTTCAACAAGTCGGGCTGCAATGGTGCGGCGGAGCATACTGAGCGGTTTGACTTGTTCTTGCCGATGGGATGGCGCGTCGGCAATTAGGCTCCCAGTGACGGCACGACGCGGTTCGGTCGTCGCTGGTGCAGAAGACGCTGGTCGAGAAGTTGGGGCTGCCGGTGCCGATTTTTTGTTTTGATTTTGAACGTATGCCAGCACATCTTCTTTCAGCAGGCGTCCCCCTGGTCCTGAGGCGGGGACTTCCGACGCTTTCAATCCATGCTCCTCCAGCAGACGCTGTGCTGCGGGCATCACAAAGGATGCTTCGTTGCCTGCTGGCGTCGGTGCCGTTTTGTCGCTGCTCGCCGGGGCCGACTTTGGATCGGATTCGGATGCGTTCGGGGCAGGCTTCTCGGCGACGCGGATCGATGCGATTACATCACCCACGTTGGCGAATTCTTCGCTCTCCTTATCGATCGACTCCACGTAGCCATTGGTGGGGGCAGGAATTTGGACGGACGCCTTTTCGGTTTCGATTTCGACCAGATCTTCCCCTGAATCAACCCAATCACCTTTGGCTTTGAGCCATTGTCCGATTTGAACTTCGCTGATTGATTCACCGACGTTGGGGACTTCAACTTGAATGATTTCGGGCACGGTTGGTCCATTCGGCAAGGGAAGGCAGAATCCGCTGGTTGTTATCCCTCCAAGATACCGAGGCCAAGTGAAAGTCGGAAGCGTGCCGCGTGCAGGAAGCAAAGTCCCGGGCCGATCGGGCGAGTTTTCTGGATTGGCAAGATTTTCCTGAGGATTTGATTGTGAGACAGGAAACGGATGCACCCTCGGGCGGATGATTGACGACACGATTCCCCCAGAGTGCATTCACGTCTGCCTGTTTGGGCGATCGATGCTGAAGACTAGGGCGTTAGGTCGACGCTCGGTGCTACCCCCTTGCCACCCGGACTTCCTCACTTAGGAGCGGAAAAGTGTCTGATTCTGACCGCGGCCATCCGATCCAGATGGGTGTGATTGTGCTGCTGCTCGCAGGTGGGGGTTGGTGGTTCTTTAACAACTACGAAGTGGCAGGGTTAGATGAGGTAACCGTTTATCCCAAGACAAGCGACTTGGAGGATTCCACCTTCATCAGCTACGGCGACGAACCGCCGATTTTGAGCTCTGGGGAGCTCTCATTGACTTCCAGCATGAGTCTTGGGGGGAGTGACAACCCGTTCGCGGCGGCACGAAATCGGGTGCTGCCAACTGAATCGACGCGTTCCCCGCCGGCGGGCACGCGGCATAAGCCGCTGAAGATCGCGGCTTGGGCACTCGATGGTTTTGGGCCGACCAAGCTCCGCAACCCGCTCTGCAGGCAGAGCATTGCTCGAGTGATCGGTGGATTCGACATTGTCGCGTTGCAACAGGTCGCCTCGATCGAACGGGATTTGATTCCTCGTTTGGTAGATTTTATCAATCAATCGGGTCGGCGATATGACTATGTGATTGGCAAGCCGACAGGCCCCGCCGATCGACCCGAGCAGTTGGCCTTTTTGTTCGATACGCAGCGGGTCGTCGTTGATCGGAGGCAAACTTACAGCGTCGCGGATCCGGCGAATAAAATGACGTTCGATCCGCTGGTGGGCTGGTTTCGAGCCGCCACACCACCGCCAGCAAGTGCCTGGACTTTTTCTTTGATCAATGTACGAATTGACTTGGCCAGGGCACCCCAGGAAGTTGCCTTGCTTCCAGCCGTCATGAAAAGTGTGACAAACGATGGTCGCAGCGAAGACGACGTCGTGTTAGCGGGGCTTTTTCAGGCAGATGATGCCTATTTATTGGGGACATTCGAGGATTCGGAGATGAAGGCCTCGGTCGAAAGTCGACCGACCGACATCTTCGGACGCTACCAAACGAGCAACTTGTTGTTTCGTCAATCGGTGACGAGTGAATTTGTCGGGCGTGGTGGCGTGATTGACTTGATGCGGGTGTATGATTTAACGACCGTCCAAGCGGAGGCCGTGACGAGTCATTTGCCTGTCTACGCCGAATTTTCCGCCACCGAAGGCGGTCATTTTGAGTAGTGTTTGTGACGTGAGTGCTTTTCGGCTGGACGTTCGCAAAAGCACAGCCCGAGGATACCCGTTACGCGGCCGAATTTGCTATACTTGAAGGGCAATAAAAGGCCCTTCGTTCATGACAGAAAAACCAGATTCCGATCCCTCGCAGAGCGATCATTTCCTGCTGGAATCACTCGTCGACAGTATTCCTGACCCGGTTTTCTGGAAGGACCGGGACGGACGCTTCGTTGGAGTTAATTCTGCTTTCGCAGAGATCGTGGGGTACCCACAGCAGGATTGCATTGGAAAGACTGATGCTGACCTCTGGGGCGATGAGGTCGCGAAGCAGTTTGTTGGGAATGAGCAAGAGGTATTGCGAACTGGTGATCCCATTCTCAATCAGGAAGAAGAACTTCAGGATAAAGATGGGCGTCCCATGTGGCTGTTGGTTAGCAACATGCCGATGCGAGATCCTCAGGGACAGTTGATCGGGACCTGCGGAATCACCCGTGAAATCACCGAGAAAAAACTTGCCGAAATCGAATTACGCGAGAGTGAGGCTAGGATTCGGCTTTTGATCAAGCACGCACCCGACGCATGTGTGACGCTTGATTGTGATGAGGGTCGTTTTATCGACGCCAACCCGCTGGCGGAAGAACTGTTCAAAATGAGCCGGGAACAGATTGTGAAGTGTCATCCCGCGGAGCTCAGCCCTCCTTTCCAGCCAGGTAACGTTCCCACGCCGGAGCTTGCCAACGAGATGATCGAAATGGCACTCAGCGGCAAGCGAATGGTGTTCGATTGGGTCCATCGTGATTCGACGGGCCAGCCAATCCCTTGCGAGGTTCGATTGGTCCCATTGCCGCACGGTGATCGAAGGCTGTTGCAAGCGACGATTGCCGATATTTCGGCGCGGAAAACGGCCGAGGCCGAGTTGACCGGTGCCCGTGATTCGTTGCGAGAAGCCAATCGTGAACTGCGACGTGCCAGAGATATCGCGGAGGAAGCGAGCCGGGTTAAAAATGATTTTTTAGCCAACGTCAGTCACGAAATTCGGACGCCAATGAACGCCATTATCGGCATGACCGATTTGGTTTTGGGAACCAGCTTGGACGCGGTCCAACGTGATTACGTGCAGACCGTTGCGGATTCGGCTGAGTCCCTCATGTCCTTGCTTGATCAGGTGCTCGACTTTTCACGGATCGATTCGGGTACCTTGGATCTCGATATAGCGGATCTTGACGTGCGTGAAGTCATTGGTGCGACGTTAAGATCACTGTCCGTCAAGGCGCATGGTCGCCAAGTGGAACTGGCTTGGCATGTTGATGCATTGGTACCGCGGTGGTTGGCTGGCGATGCAGCTCGCGTACGACAGATTTTGATGAACTTAGTCGGTAATGGGATTAAGTTTACTGAGCTTGGTGAAGTCTTTGTCGACGTGCAATTGGATGAGCGTGATGCGACCGGCGTCAAACTGCTGTTTAGTGTCCGAGACAATGGAATCGGCATCTCCCCCGACAAGTTGGAGTCGATCTTCAGCGCGTTCGGCCAAGCCGATACCTCTAGCACTCGGCGATACGGTGGAACAGGACTAGGCTTGGCGATTAGCGCGAGACTCGTTCACGCAATGGATGGCGAATTGTGGGTCGAGAGTTCTGTCGGCGAGGGGAGTGCATTTTTCTTTACCATTTATATGCAACCCGCAACGCCTCAAGTGATTCACGAGTTGCCAGATCTTACGCACCTCGAGGTCTTGGTGGCCGATAGCGATGCAGAGAGTTGTCGTCAAATTGCGGACCAACTCAAGCAGCATGGTGTTTCGTGTACGGTATTTGAATCTGCGACATCTGTGCTGAAGGCGTTAAAGGAATCCGTTTCACGGCGTTTACCAGTGCTGATCTGTAATCCCGAAATGAATGGCATGGCCGGCTTTGAGCTGATCGAGTTGATTCGCGGTGATGAAGTATTGAGTCGGGTTCCGACGATCTTACTGGCATCCAGCATGCGGAGTGAGGATGTTCAACGCTGCAAGAAGCTTGGCGTCGCTGCCCAGTTGTTCAAACCGGTGAAGCCCAATGAGTTGGTGAACGTCTTGTCTGCAATGACGACGCACGAAGATTCAGCTGGAACACCAAACGAGGAATGGGGTTCTGGTATATCGAAGAAGGCCTTCCAGGCAGGTCAGGCAATGCGGCCATTGCATATCTTGTTAGTCGAGGATGGTAAGGCAAACCAGACAATGGCTGTCGGTTTGCTCACCAAATGGGGGCATCGAGTCGACGTGGCGGAGGATGGAAATCAGGCTGTGGAGGCATATCGAAAGAAAAGCTTCGATGTGATTTTGATGGATGTTCAATTGCCAATGATGGACGGTCTGGAGGCGACCCGGCGGATTCGTGAGCTCGAAGCGGAATCACGGACACGCGTCCCCATCGTCGCGATGACTGCCCATGCGATGGAAGGAGATCGGCAGCGTTGTCTCGCCGCCGGTATGGATGACTACGTTTCCAAGCCGGTCCGAAAACCTGAGTTGTATCGGGCGTTGGGTGCGTTGGGTGATGACCGCTCTGATATCGCGAATAATATTTGATCGTGTCGCGATGCTTGGATAGACGCTGCAACTGCAAATTTGGGCGTGTTGTTGTTGCGTCCTGCGAAAATGTTGCACACGTCACTGACCGTGAACTTAGCGATTGGCCATGAACGCGCGGCTCGTCAGTAGTCCCCAAAGAACGTCTTCAAAGAATGCTTTTTGGGCCGCAGGAGCGGCACCTTCAAGTTTGTTCAGTTCTTTCTGCCAGTAAGTTTGTGCTGAAACGCTAGGCTGCGTTAATGTTTCTAAAAAGATCAGATCTAGCAACGCTTGATTGCTGGTTGACTGACGCATGAGTCGAGCCAAACGGCCATTGGCGGTGGTGAGACGTTGATTGATCAATTCCCCATTGATCAAGTGAAGTGATCGGGCGAGTGAAGCTGAGGTTTCGGCTTGGCTGCATGCCGATTCACGATCGCACCGTCCCAGTACATCTAGACTTGGGATCAACATCCGGTTGTCGGTCAATGTTACTGTGCGTGGTAGATCAGTGTGATTGAACTGCAGTGGGATCCCTGTGATATCGGTGATGGCGTCTGCGATGACTTCTGCTTCCAGCGGTTTTGTAAGCGCATGGGAGTAAAAAATGACATCGGTTTCGTTGCCGGGAATCGGTGCTGAGTCACGTGAATACGTAGCTGAGTTGCAGATCGTTTTGATCGTGTGTTGGATGCGGAATCCGTTATTCGCAAAATCGTCAGCCAACCACTGCAGAAGTTCGGGGTGGGTGGCCGGATTGGTGGTGCGAAGGTCATCCACCGGATCGACTAATCCACGCCCCATGAGGTGTAACCAGATGCGGTTGACCATCGCCTTTGCAAAGTAAGGGTTTTGAGGTGACGTCAACCAATCAGCGAGCTCGGTACGACCATCCTTTGTATTGGTTAGGAATCGTTGGCCCGGAATTCGCGGGATAGCTGCTTGTCCAGTGACTGGATGGGTCACTTCACCGCGTTCCGAAACCTCGACGATTCGTTGGCGATTCAATTTTGCGAAAATTGCTGCCAATCCGTGGTAGTCATCTTGCTGCCAATGATCCAGCGGATGGTCATGGCAGTTTGCGCATTGCAGTCGTACTCCCATGAATGCGCGACTGGTCCGCTCCGCTAGCTCGCCTGGGTTACCAGCAGACCGCAGAAAGTTGACGGCACCGTTTTCAAAGCTGTCTCCGGATTTCGTCAGCATCTCGACGACCATTTGGTCCCAAGCCGTATCGAGTTGTAATTGCTGTTTGAACCAATGATGGTAAGCCCGTGCACCTTGCGGTTGGAGTTGCTTTGAATCGATCCCGAGATCATTAGCCCATTTCAATGCCCAGTACTCTGAGAAAGCTTCAGACTGCAATAATGCATTGATGGTTTGCTGGCGTTTGTCGTCCGAGGTGTTAGCGACATATTGGATCGCGGCCTCAGCACTCGGTAGACGGCCGGTCAAGTCGAGTGTCACTCGGCGGAGGAATACCCAATCGTTGGCGGCTGGTGAGGCGGGCAGTCGAAGGCGGTGCAGTTGAGTGTTGATGAATTGATCGATCGGATTGTTTTCGGTCAATCTGGCACCCGCTTGTGGTTCTTGATCCTGCATGGGGACGGTCAGTCGAATCGGTAAGACCTGATTCAGAAAGCGAGCGATCACGACCTGAGCGCCCCGCCGGTGAACTGTCATCGTTCCCTTCTCGGCATCAATAGAGACCGCATCTGGATCGGCTGCTTGGAAAACTGTCCAACGGGTTACGTCGGTCGTTGATCCATCGTTGAAAGTCGCCTTCACGCGGACAGATACGGAGGATTCCGGCCGAGGTAGCGTGCTTTTTCGTGGGGAGACAGTCAGCTTCACGAGTTGGCGAAGTCCACTGCGGTAAGCACCCTCAGAGATCCACTGGTGAACTCTTTCGTAGCTTGGGCTGTCGTCGCTCATCGCCAAGCCACCCTCGTGGCCAACCTGCTCCGACGGCTTGAGGAGTAGTAGGCTGCGGTCGGGCCGCTTTAGGTTGACACGGCGTCCCTCTAGGTGGCGGATGATGGCATCGTGATCCAATTTTGAATTTGAACCGAGCAGTGACAACTTGAAGCCACCACGGCCAATCGCGGCGCCATGACATGAGCCTGCATTGCACCCTTGGCGAGTGAAAGTTGGCATCACTTCGGTATCAAAGTCGATCGGCCGATCGCCTTGGGCGTTGTCGATCGTTGCAACAAATAATACCAGCGTGAAGACTGACCATCGTAACATCATCAATTGTGGGCTCCCGCTTAGTCTTTCAGGTTAAGCCACTGCTTGAATTGCGTTTGAGCTTTCTCTGACCCTAAGTCCCGTTCCAAGATGGCTTTGCACATGCGTTGCAATTGAGTGCGGCGGCCTTTGTCGTCACCAACCCACTTTTCAACGGCTTTGACCGTCGAATCGAAGGCTTCACTGTCATCGGAAGATGATATCAACTGCCGCATGGTTCTCCGAAGATCCATCGAATCGTCACTGGTGCTAGGCCGCGTCCGCATCGCGTTGCCCCGTGGGCTGACAAGCTTCGCCAATTGTTCAGCGGTGGGAGCAGGTTTCCCAATCAACTTCGCAAGTTCTCCGGCAATTTTTGGGCCCTCTGTTAACGACGGTTGCACGAGCGCAAAGTTCGCTGTCACCTTGTTGTTTTTAGCGACCAGAATGGTTAGTTCAATATTTCTGTTCAAACCATAGGCTCCAGGACCCTCGCCACCGTCAATCGAGATGCCGACTGGAGCGGTGAAATTGAGAGAGGACTTTGCGCGTTTGAGATAGGCTTCGGCTTTACTTTTGTCATCGTCCAACCAGATGATGCCAGCGGCAACTCCGTCTAACTTGGTCGCGTACTTCGTTAGGCCACGGGTCAACGCCATTCCGGGCCGGGTCAATTTGTGGACGAACACAAAAAGCGTTGGCTTACCGGCTGCCTGTTCGACAGGATCGATCTCGGTCCCAGATCGCGCCCCGCCGACGGCCAAAACTTTGAAGGGGACTAATGGTTCACCGATTTGAGGGCCAGAAAACACGGGGTCGTTGCCGAGGGCAATCACCGCAAAGGCCAAAAGGAACGCGGATATCACGCCAGCGCGAAGGATCATGGAGACTACCTGCGGTAAGAGAGCAGCATGCGGGGTACATCGACCCTACGCATCATAGCTAAACTTGGCCGCGTTCAGCACGGAGCTTCGACTTAAAATAAGTCCGATTGGCAGATTTGAACCCGGAAATGTACCCGAGTTGGTGAGGGTGAGACGCAGGGCGGGAAAGAGTTTTGGCCGCTTGGTGGTCTCGTAGTGGCAGATGAATCGGTGGCATTGTGGTCCGCTTTCGCGGCAACTTTGCAGCACTTGATGGGAGTCATCCTGGATCGTGAAGCCCGAGTGCAAACTCAGAATTTAGGTCGCAAGGTCCAGTTCGATTAGACAACAGAAGTCGGCGACTCAGAGCAAAGCTCGAATCCGGTGTCCTGATAGTGGTTGTGGATTTGAATCACTTCATCCAGGCGATTCAAAAATGCATCCAGGACTCGGGGGTCAAAATGACTGCCACGTCCGTCGCGTACGATACTGAGGCACTTATCCAATGGAAACGCCTTTTTGTACGGACGAGCAGAAGAGAGAGCGTCAAACACATCCGCCACGGCGACAATCCGGCCTTCTACGGGAATCGCGTTTCCTGACAGTCCTTTCGGATAGCCGCTTCCATCCCATTTTTCGTGGTGAGTTGCAGCAATGACCGCTGCGAGTTTCAGCACGGGGGATCGGGTGGATCCAGTGCTCTGCTTTCCGTCAGGTGTTGGTTTTCGTAGACGGGATGATTCTTCGTGGTTGAGCGGGTTGATAATTCGCCGGCCGATATCGCAGTGCTCTTGGATTAGCGCGAACTCATTCGGATCGAGCTTACCAGGTTTATGGAGAATCGAATCGGGTATGCCAATTTTCCCTACGTCATGCAATTGGGCAGCCTGTTCAATCATATCGATTGCAGATTTTGAAAATCCCAGCTCTTCAGCGATCAGGGCTGAATAGCGCCCGACACGCATGACGTGGTGCCCTGTATCATCGTCGCGGTATTCACCGGCTCTGGCCAAGCAGTGGATAGCTTCCTGCCGAGATCGAACAACCTCCTGCGTTCTAAGTTGGACCTGTTCCTCTAGTCGCTGAGAGTATTCAGCCAATTGCGATCGATAGGCCTGGACTGCCAACACATTTTCCAAGCTCAGCATCAACTCGCTTGGGTCAACGGGCTTGGGAAGAAAATCCGAAGCTCCCATCTGGTATGCTGCCAGCTTCTCTTTTGAATCATTCGATTCAGTCAATAAGATCACCGGCGTCGGTGCAATGTCCGACTCCTTTTGGATGCGTTGCAGGAGCTCGAGTCCTGAGTGATCCGATAACTCATGACTCAACAGGACGACTTCTGGTTGCTTGCTTCGAAGCATCGAAACTGCGGCGGTCGCGTCGGTGGCTGAGAAAAGGTGATTAAAACCCTCCTCTTTGAGCTGATTGTTTACCCGAGCGATGCTTGACAGCTCATCGTCGACGATCAGGATTTTTACATCCCGGGATACATGGTAATAATCTTCAGATTGCTGTTCACGAGTAGCAGCTTCAACAGCTTCGCTAGCGATCGCCGGGAAGGCGATCGGGCGACTCTCGATGCAAGGGACGGGAAGACTCATTTCGATCGGACGGTTTGCCGGGATAGTGTTTCTCAATCAACTATAGAAACCTAGCTTGCTTTCCGAATGTGGTTCGACTTGGGGCTTGGATTGAGCGAAGTGGGGGGGCTAAGCGACTTGATTGTGGTGAAGCACGCTGCCTCAGAAGGCCTGACAGTCGATTCAATCGATTCTGCCTCCCCAGGTATTACGAGAGTTCCTCGACAAAAAGTTTGGTCAAGGTCGGCGAGCTGGTTTCCCACGATCGATTACTAAGTTGAGTTCGTCTGTTCCGTGCGATCTCGAGAGCGATCTCCGGTATGACGTTCCATCTGACTCGATTTCGTGAATCAGAGTTTTATAACTTCGCTTTTCACGCTGTTTTTGACGTCTTTGCGATGCTGGATCCTGACGCTCGCAATCTTCTGGAGCATCTCTATCGCACTGAGCAATTGGTCGAGGGCACTTGATTTGCGTCAGGACTACGGTCGGTGGGCTGTGCTTTGGTCTGATCTGTGAGGAGGAATTGAATGGGATGAGTTGATTGCGAAGAATGTTCTGGCAGGTTCCTGCAGCAAGAACTTTTTTTAGAAGTCCACACACTTGGTCGGTGATTCTTTTGCTAGGGTTGCGCCTTCGGTCGGTTGATGACAGGCGGGCCACTGATCAGCCTCCGAGAAACAGGGAAGAATCAGGCCGCCAGTGATGGGAAGTCCATTCAGTGGGCCAGCCGACGAAGTGTTCTCGTTGGTCTATTCGCAACTTTTTAGGGTCGCTCGGTCATTAGTGCTGCGTCTCAGTGTTTCACTTGCTGAGCTGATGGCGGAATGCATTCATGTTGAACACGATCGGGCTCTCATGCTGCTTTATGCGAGAACACCGGTAAAGACTTTGATGCCAAGTTGCCTTGGGACCACTTCGAACTGGACGGCTGGTTTCGAGTGGACGCTTAATCCCTACTTCGATTTGGATGCGGTATTGAAAATTGGGTTTGTGCGGATTGGTGTACCTGCCGTGAAAGCTGACTCAGGAAGCGGCGCCCGTCACCGCGTTTTCAGTGAAACAAATTTGATGTCACGTCCGAAATAGCGATTTGCAAAATGTGAGAAGCGGCTTACTCCGTCTTGCCAGCGGCCTGGGCCCCGTTGCTCAGCTCAGCAAAACCGCTCAGCAAAACCGCTCAACAAAGCTGCTCAACGATGATGAGACAGTGTCTGAGGAGATTGTCGCACCTTGTTCCGTCTCTCAGGCCAGCTTTTTGCTGCTGCTGAGGGATGGCCAGTCAGTCGAGTGAGCGAACTATAAAGTTCGATTTAGATCGATCCAAAAAGCTTGCTGTCGCTGCACCGGCTAGGCAGGTGGAATAGATTGCCGGTTATTCGAGCATTAAACCGTTTTTCGGTGTGATGTAGATAGGAGCCGTTCATTCTCCTTTTCGGGGGTGTCTGACTTTGCTTCGGGGGTTCCGCGGGCTTTGCGTCGATGCCTACGGTTGATTTGTTAGGGGTGAATCGACGTGCAGATGAGGGAACGAGTTTTCTGGTGCCGGTTGCAATGATTCTTTGTCGATTGAAGAACTGTTGGGCGCGATGATTTCGACTCCCTCGAACTCCTGCATCTCCCTCGTGGGGTTGAAGGAATCGCTCTGATAATACAGCGATTCGCTGCCGCCGTTAATTCTAGGGCGTGGATGATGGTGCGGGCAGTTCGGGTCTTTGCAGCAAGGCGTCTGTGGTACGTCTTCAGCATGAGGGATGCGGTTCAGTTGCTGCTCAGCCACGATTGATGCTGCTTGTTCTCGCGGTTTTACTGCGGTGCAAGGGTAGACAATTTCTGGCTTCAGGAACACGATCAATTCACTTTCCCGTAGGTCGGTGTCGTGGCTGCGGAACAGCTTCCCGACATATTTCAGATCCTTCAGGTAGGGGATGCCACGGACCGTTTCCACGATACTCTTTTGACGCAAGCCTCCCAGCACAAAGATCTGTCCGTTCGGCACTCGCACGGTGGTATCTGCGGTACGACTGTCGATGACCGGTCCCGTCGATGTGATCTCTGCGACCACGCTGTATTCGGGCTGAACCGACAGTTCGATTGTTTGGTCTTGGCTGATTCGGGGCTGAACCTGCAGGATGACGCCGGCTTCTTTGAATTCGGTTTGCGTAAAGACCGCATTGGAGCCTTCGACGGGGTTCGATCCGACAATTGGAATTTCTCTGACGATTTTTATCGAAGCTTGTCTTCGGTCGGTGACGGTGATCGAAGGGTCCGCAAGCAGTTTCGCCTCGGTTGTGTTGTCAAGTGCTTCGAGGAAAGCTGATGCTGCCATGGAGTCCTTGATGGTGCCGATCCCGACACTGGCTGCTCCCGAAGAAGCGAGGTCAGCATTGAATCGGAACAACTCATTGATGGTTGTTGTCAAATCCTCCAACGCCGGATTCTGTGTATTGGCGTTGACTCGCAGGTCACGACTCCAGTTGATTCCCAGGCGTTCCAGTTCCGACAGGCTTACATCGTAGATCATCGCCGTAATTCTGACCTGCGGACGTGGTTGATCGAGTTGCCGAACGGCATCTGATGCGAGACGAAGATCGTTCTCGTTGCCTTTGACCAAGATTCGATTCTCGGTGGGATAGGCCGCCACTATGACTTGGTCTCCCAAGGCTAATTGCAACGGTTCGGACATTTCTTCAGCACTCGTGTACTGCGGGCTGAAATAAGCGATGCCGGATTGCGAGACCTGATTGGGTGCAACTGGGATGGCAGTGTCCGTTGGAGTTTGGGTTTGCCTGCTCAGTTCGTCGAATAGCTGGCGAATGCGGGCAACCCGAGGAGCGGTATCCATCACTAGCATTCCCGACTCGCCAATCATCCTTAATTGTC
>JAQWPZ010000192.1 GCA_029245125.1 Rubripirellula sp. | reverse complement strand
GGTTGAAGTTTATCAAAACTGCAACGTTTTCAATGACGGTGCGATGGCCTATGCCCAAGAAAAGAAACAACGCCCAGAAAACGTGATTGAATTGGAACACGGGAAACCCTTGGTTTATGCCAACGGAAAAAAGGGAATCCGCCTGGTCGGCACCATCTAGAATCTGTGAGCACCGACGACGTTCCGGTGGATGATCTACTGATCCACGACGAAAAAGATTCGAATCCATCGATCCACATGATGCTCTCGCGGATGTCCTACCCACACATGCCCGAACCCATCGGCGTCCTGCGGGCCGTCGATAATGTGGCAACCTACGACGACCAGATCAACGACCAGGTCGCCGAAGCAACGGCACAAAAAGGCGACGGTGACCTCGATGCTCTGTTCACCTCTGGCGACACCTGGGAAGTTTCCTGAGCCGCTGGGGACCACGAAGGCGATCCGTTCAACCGCTTTTCTGACACTTCTTTCCCATAATTGAAGGATTCAACATGCCGCGTGAAAGAACCTTTTCAGATGCTACTAAGGCCATCGGTGACACCCCCATGGTCCAAATCAACCGCCTGGCCCCTGAAGGTGGCGCGACCATCTTCGCCAAGTGCGAGTTCTTTCAACCGCTCAACAGCGTGAAAGACCGAATCGGCGTCGCCATGATCGAAGCGGGTGAGCGGGACGGCAAAATCACCAAAGATACGCACGTGATTGAACCAACCAGCGGCAATACCGGCATCGCACTCGCGTTCGTCTGCGCGGCAAAGGGCTACAAGCTGACGTTGACAATGCCCGAATCGATGTCGGTCGAGCGGCGCGCCCTGCTGCGTGCGATGGGAGCCAATCTTGTTCTCACGCCGGCTGGCGAAGGAATGAAAGGCGCTATCAACAAAGCAGCTGACTTGGTCGCAACGACCGACCAAGCGTTCATGCCGCAGCAGTTCGAGAATCCAGCGAATCCAGCGATTCACGAAGCAACCACTGGTCCAGAAATCTGGGCCGACAGCGGCCAGAACATCGACGCAATTGTGGCTGGCGTTGGCACCGGCGGAACCATCACGGGTGTGGCAAGGTTCTTGAAAAAACAGAATCCCAACTTCAAAGCAATCGCCGTCGAACCCAAACACTCGCCAGTGATCAGCGGAGGCGATCCCGGGAAACACCGCATCCAAGGTATTGGCGCTGGTTTCATTCCCAAAAATCTCGACACCTCGATCATAGACGACGTTGTTCAAGTCGATGACGAAGACGCTTTCGAGTTTGGCCGCAATCTCGCCAAGCAAGAAGGTATCGTTGGTGGTATCAGCAGCGGTGCCAACATGTGTGCCGCCGCCCAAGTCGCCGCACGGCCCGAGATGAAAGGCAAGCGGATCGTAACGATCATGTGTAGTCTCGGAGAACGCTATCTCAGTACGCCACTCTTTGGCGACCTGGGACTGTAATCAGCATCACAGGTTCCGCCTGTTCCAAACGCCTGCCGAGTTTTGATCACTGGGCAGGCTTGATCACTGGGCAGGCTCGATCACTGGGCAGGCTCGATCACTGGGCAGGCTTGATGAGAAGCCGGGTGGAGTGCGTCCTACCAGACGCCCCATGACCATTGGCTCCGACAAGAAAGACGGGACCAAGCTGTGTCACCGAGCTGTGTCACCAAGCTGTGTCACCAAGCAAAGCGCAAACGTTGCTTTCGCTTGTTGGCGGGAATCGGTGGCCTAGGCACTCATCCGAGTGTCGTTGCCGCACAGGCTTTGGAAGAATCGGTTGCGATGAATCAGCTCATCGCGGGTTCCCACATCAGCGACAGCGCCCGACTCGATCACCGCGACGCGATCGGCCAGAGCCAAGGTTGTTGGGCGATGCGTGATCATCAATCCGGTCCGATTGACCAAGAATTTCGATAAGGCTTGGTGGATCAACTGCTCACTTTCTAAATCGATTTGGCTAGTCGCCTCATCCAAAATCAAGATATCAGGATTCCGCAGGAAAGCGCGAGCTAACGCGATCCGCTGCATCTGCCCACCGGAGAGTCGCATCCCTGAAGCCCCCAGCATCGTCTGGTAAGCATCAGGTGTCTTGTGACGGATGAAATCATCTGCGAACGCCAATTTGGCTGCCCGCACGACGGCATGCGAGTCGGCGCCGGGGGATCCGTAACGAATGTTGTTCTCAATCGTGTCATCAAACAACACGGTACGCTGTGTAACCAACGCAATCCGACGCCGCAAATCCCGAGTTCGAATCTGATCTAACGGGATGTCATCCAGCATAACTTCGCCGGAGCGTGGATCATCGAAGCGGCACAGCAAACTCACCAGCGTGCTCTTGCCACTGCCGTTGGGCCCGACCACCGCAAGGGTCTCGCCAGACTGAATGGTCAAGTCAATTCCGCGTAAGACGATCGGTCCAGATGGATATTGGTAAGCCACGTTGTCAAAGCGAATTTCACGGTGCGGCCGGGCAGGAAATCTTGGCGAATCCGGCTCACAGACTCGGACTGGCTGATCGATGATTTCATACACACGATTGGTCGCCGCGATCCCGCGTTGCAGTTGTGTCCAGACGTCGGCCAACTTTCTGGCCGGATCCGAGGCCCCGATCAGGAACCCAAAGAACAACAAGATTTGCCCAACGTTGAGCGGTTCGTTGCTCATCCGTATGCCAAGCAAGCTTGTCTTGCCGTTAACAACTAAATACCCACCAGCCAAAATCGCTAGCCCAACTGTCGCCATCCCCAACATTTCACTGCTGCTGCGGGCCAGCGTGTTGTAAAACGCCATCTTCATGGACTTGCGATAAAAGCCAAGGATTCCCTTGTTGAATTTGGCTCGCTCAAATGCTTGTGTGTTGAATGCTTTGACCACGCGAATCCCAGCGAAGGAATTTGTCAGCATTCCATACATCTGACTCATCTCCTCCATCGCTCGCCGACTCGCTCGCCGAATCGCTCGACTTAGGTAAGTCATGACCACTGCCAAAACAGGGGTGACGACCATGACCAGCAGCAATAGTCGCGGACAAACGAACATCGCTCCGCCCACGCAAACAATCATTTTCAATGGCTCGCGCACCAGACGTCCGAGCAGCACAGTCAAGCCGGCAGAGACATGTGAAATATCATTGGTCAGTCGAGCAGTGAGATCGGCTGATCCATTCTCCCCCACGGAATCAAGATCGAGATGAAGCGCCTTGCGAAAGAAGATTGCTCGCAGGTCGACCGCCGTTCGCTCCGAGACGTACTGCACCAACAACAGGTTGCTCATCAACGCTATCAACTTGATCGCCGTTCCGCCGAGCAACAGAGCGACAATCAAAATCAAAGTCTGGTACGGAGTATCGGGCGCGAAACGTTTGACCCACGGTTGTGCCGACTCGAGCATCCCAAACTTGCTCGATGCCGCTGTCAGGCGAGTTTGGGCGAAATCAATCTCCCGATCGATCGCTGTCAAATCGCCTTCAGCAGCATTAAAACGATCGCTGCATAGCGTGCAGATCTCACTTTCCAATTCTGCCGATTTCGCCTCGGTCTCATCCAATTGGATTTCAACGTAATCAGGCAGACTGTCGCCTTTGAAGACAACTTCCACCATCGGGTAGAGCGTCCCAATGTTGGCCCCCCACAGAATGGCAATGACCAGAGAGGAGGCTAAAATCCCCAGCATCGCCGCTCGTCGGCGGATCGCTAACTTCAATATCCGGCTGAAGCTTTTCATGAATTAGGGCGTGGGCGGAGTCACAACAGAGGCTCAAATCAGACGACACGCCACTTTTAGCGAACCGCCCGCAGCGCGGCTAGGCGAATCCTTTGCTAGCGGAAGGGGTTCCCAGTGAGGCCGCTGCGGCGGTGGACACCCAATTCCGCCCAAAAAATGCCTCCAAAAATGAGCACAGCTCAATATCAATGCGCCGAGCATCGCACATCTTTGCCGCAAACTGACAATTCACGCGTCGGCCCGCACGAAACCGCCCACACCAACTAATTGAAATGGTTTTCGACTCCGAGCCAGAAGCGTGAAGCGAAATATGCTGGCAGCAGGTCCTAGCCATCGAATCAGACCACTCTTCCTCGGCCCGGCACTGACGATACCACGGCACTGACGATACCACGGCAGTTGCAAGACAGTCCCTAAGATTCGGCCCGACCTCGCCACGCGACCTGTCGCCCCAACAAGTGATTGGCCAGTGCAACCCACTGCAGCAGCACCAACAGGAGTACCGAGAGGCTGTGAAACAGCACACCTGACCACGGCTGCCGAAAATGTTTGGCGGCAATCGCACGCGGTCCGTGACCAACAATCACCGCCACCGCGGCTATTCCGGCCGCAATCCAACTCGATTGCAAGATCGCCCAGACGAGCACCACCAACGGCAGCACGGCACCCCCGATCAGCATGATTGTGAACGGAACAATTAGCTTGGGATTCGCGATACCTTCCACCGCGTTCTTTAGTACTCCGCGAATTACTTCTGGGGCGTTATGGTACATCCGACACTCAGCCAGCTCCGTTCCATCGATCACATCGGTCATCAGATCTGCTTGGCGGTAGGCGCGGGGCAACTTCAAGCCATCGTGCCGCGACTCGGCGATCGCTTGATGGGTTCCCGCTTTCAGGTATTGATCCTTTCGCGTCAAGAACAGCTGTCCACAACCAGCTGCAAAGGCGGGATCCGTGGTGCCTCTCATGCGATGCAACGGCAAGTAACCCAATAAGATAAAGTGCATCAGCGGGATGATCCACTTTTCTAACCAAGTACCGGTTTGCTGATGGGGAAATGCACTTAACAAGGCGACTGCGGTGCGTTGCTTTCGGTCCAGTAAATTGGCGAGCGCCATTTCACTCAATCGCACGTCCGCATCCAGAAAAACCAGATGATCGTGGCTGGCAGCATCGGCCAGTTGCCGGCAGGCAAATTGTTTTCCATTCCAGCCATCAGGCAGTGGCTCGCTAGTCAACAGTCGGACTCGTGGATCAGATTCCGCCAAGTTTTGAACGATCTCGGCGGTGGCGTCCGTGGAATGGTCATCCAGTACAACCACCTCCAAATCGACCTCCTGGTTGGCAAGTGCGGCTCCCACACTCGCGCCGATTGAACTCGCTTCGTCCCGCGCGGGAATCAGAACCGAAACACTTGCTCTTTCGCCTGGATCGGCGGGCTGATCAGAACTCGCAACAATGAACAACGGAACATTATTCCGGAACATCCACAGCGGCAGAAAGGCGAGCAGCGAGGCAACGATTGAAACAGCCAGGATCATTCAAATTGATTCCCATGTTGGGGGCGAAATCGTTTCAGACGCGACCACGATTTCAAGCGGCGGCAGAAATCATAAAAGCCGCCAGCACCGACACTCCCTCGAATCAAATGATCGAATTGATCCGATGAACGGTCCATCGCGGACAGAGACAACGCCGTCTGATTTTCTCGCAATCGGGTTGTTAATAATTGATTCCAATCGGGCTTGGAGAGTTCACGTTGCTGATCGACCCAAATCGGTTCGCCCAGCCTGGCCAGGCAAACAGGCAAACGCTCGTTCCAAAAAACGTACTCCAGCGCCAGCGGGACGGCACATCCGGTATCCAAGCGGCTGCACAAGTGGGCCAAGCCAGGCATCAATTCCGCTGAATGGTCTCGACTATCCGCGAACTGGCCCTCCGGCGTTAACCAGATCGCCGTTCCAGGCTGTTTCAAGATCGCGGTACTTTGCTTCAGGAAAGCAGCCGCGCCGCTGGTCGTGTTCATTCGCACGCCGTAGAAACCCAACTTGCCAAATACGCGATATTGCTCGAGCGCTTCGGCGTCGATCGGCGCGTAAAACTGCCGCTCAGGAAAAAGCGACCGATTCAAAAAATGCGCTACCAACGGATCCCACCATGACGGATGGTTACCGAAAACTAACATCGGCGAATCGGCAGGAATTTGGCCGTCATGCTGCGAACCTTTATCAACTCCAATGGCGTGGAAATGCCTCGCCAAAAACGGCCTTAAAAAGCTGTGAAAGCCATTCTGAAACCAACCCTGGACATTCGGCACGTCGTGTTGCTGATTCATATCTGATCTTGTGAGACCGCGTTTCGGCATCTCACCACCAACTTTCACTGGTCGTCGAATTTGGTCGTCGAATTTGGGGTGCCGGCATCGATGGTCCACCACGGCAGGCACCCATCAAATCTGCACCTGCAGTCCAGGCACCCCGTCGGCTGCAGGGCGAGTCTACCAAATAGAGGCATCGTCTGCTTCTAGCGCGACACGAAACATCACACAAAAAGCGAAGCGCATTTTCACAGTAGGCACATTTTTACGATGAGCAGGGACGGATGCCGCTCATCAATTCGGCAAGAGTTGATCGCGGCGAAGCAAATCCAACATCTTCACGACAACCTCTGGGTTCTCCTCGGCTAAATCGTGATCCTCACCGATGTCCTGCTGCAGATCGTACAACCGCCATTCTTGCTTTGGTGTCACAGGTTTTTGATTCCGTCGGGCGGCCTCACCACGATACTGGACCAATTTCCATTGCCCCATTCTCAGGCCGACGGACGTTTCACCATCCTGGCTTGCCCAATACAAATATTCGTGCCGCTGTTGCTGATCCTTGTCTCCCCTCAGCGTCGGTGCATAGGAGATCCCATCGATCCCAGCAGGCGTTTGAGTATCGTGCGTCGGAGGCAAATCCACCCCCGCCAACTCGCAAGCGGTCGGCACAAAATCCCAAAACGCGGAGGGAAGTTCCGTCGTCGAACCAGGTTCGATCGTCCCGGGCCACCGCACAATCATTGGGACGCGAATACCACCATCATGCATCGAACGCTTGAAGCCACGCAGCGGTCCGTTGGAATCGAAGAACTCGTGATTGTGCCCGCCTTCCTGGTGCGGACCGTTATCAGACGTAAAGAAGACCGCCGTGTTTTGATCAATATCTAATGCTTTGAGGAGCTTGAACAAGCGTCCAACATCGGCATCCATTCGCGAAATCATCGCAGCAAACCCTTTCTCTGGATTCGGCCAATCACAATCCTCGTAAGCTCCGTAATTCGGCACCTCCATGCCATCTCCTGAAACACGCCCACCTTCATTGTTCGCGTGCGGAATCGTCCAGTGGATGTGCAATAAGAATGGCTGCTTGTGATGATCGCGAACAAACTGCAAAGCTCGCTCCGTCATCACATCGTGTGAGTAAGTTACTTTTTGGGACGCAACGCGACCACGACCGTTGGGGTAATCTCCGATCACGTTCCCCGGTAATCGAAGTTGTTTCTTGTTCTCCCACAAGAAAGTCGGATAAAAATTGTGTGCATTGCCTTGGTTGAGATAGCCACACCAGTAATCAAAGCCGTTGTTGTTGGGATGGCCCGGCTGATCTACTTCGCTGGGATCATCAACATTTCCCAGGGCCCACTTTCCAACCCCTCCAGTCGCATAGCCTGCCTGCTGCAACAAGCGGGCGACGGTGGCTTCGGTTCCGCCCAAATTTCTGGGGCGATTTCCCGTCAGACCAGTGTGCCCCACATGCTGACCAGTCCACAACACCAGCCGGGAGGGACGACAAACTGTGTGCCCAGCATAATGATCTGTGAATCGCATTCCCTCGCTTGCCATCCGATCCAAATTGGGCGTCTGCACGACCGCTTGGCCGTAACACCCCAAATCGCCGTAACCAAGATCATCCGTCATGATGTAAATGATGTTCGGGCGTTCGGCGGCAAGCAGTAGACCGGGAAGGGAGCAGAGCACCGCCAACACAAAACACACGGTTCGGTTAGGAATAGCCATCAGATTCCAACAAGGTGGGAGGGGATCGAATACGGCTTTAGTTTCTTCTCTACCGCAGCCATCGTCAACGTTCTGGGTTAAACCAATTCGATCCAGGCGAACACGATCGAATCGAGAAAACCAGCTCCGATCAGAAAAACCGGTCTGGCCCCACGGAGAGGCCCCACGGAGACAAGCATCGCCTCGGGGACAAGTTCAATTTCTGCTCTGCCAAGGAACACCGTGGCTTGCGGAGGCAGCCTGCCGCTTCCCATGACCGCAGCAAGCGTGCTGGCGTCCCCCGCCTTACAATGTGGCGGCTCAAACCGTAAAAAATGGCACAGCATTCAGCTGCTTCGACCGCGAATCACCATCTGGCGAATGAAATGGAAACACTGCTGCTGATTGTTTATTTGCTGATTGCGATCGGCTTTTCCTTTCTTTGCTCGATCGCCGAAGCGGTCCTGCTGTCCATCACGCCAAGCTATCTCGCGGAACGTCGCAAGGACCCGAGCAAGTCATCCCAGCGCATTGTTCAGCTCCGCAGCAACATCGACCGCCCGCTGGCGGCCATCCTCAGCCTGAACACGATCGCACATACCGTTGGAGCGGCGGGAGTCGGAGCTCAGGCCGCGAAAGTCTATGGTGACTCTTACGTTGGGATTATCAGCGCTATCCTAACGCTGTTGATCCTTGTCTTTAGCGAAATCATTCCCAAGACGATTGGCGCACTCTACTGGCGGACACTCGCCGCCCCGATGGCGTTGGCAGTGCAATGGCTGATCCTTGCCTTGCTGCCGCTGGTTTGGCTGTCGGAATTTTTGACCAAACTACTCTCCAGGGGCCACACACCAAAACTGGTAACGCGAGAGGAAATTTCCGCCATCGCCGGTCTGGGGACGGAAGAAGGAATTTTACGGGCGCGAGAATCCAAAATCCTCGACAATCTGCTGCGGCTCGATTCGGTCATGGTCGAACACGTCATGACGCCCCGCACGGTCGTGATTGCCTTTGAACAATCTCGCACTGTTGAATCAGTCACCGAAGAACTCAAGCAGACCCCCGTCTCACGACTGCCGATCTATCAAGATCGACGAGACCATGTGACTGGATTCGTTCTGAAAAGTGATTTGTTGATGGCGTTGGCATCGAATGAACAACAACGACCGCTGCAAGATTTCAGTCGCCCGATCCACGCCGTCCATGAGACCGACTCGATCACCAGCGTGTTCGATCATCTGCTGACCAACGGCGCGCACATCGCAATGGTCGTCGATCAGTTCGGTGGCATGGAGGGGATCGTCACCCTGGAAGACGTCGTCGAGACGCTCCTGGGCTTAGAAATCGTCGATGAACACGATCAGGCAGCCGACATGCAATCGATTGCCCGTGAACACTGGCGGGCACGACTAGAAAAGCAAGGGATCAAAGTTCTCACCCCAAAACAGGAGCAAGACCCAGCACCTGAGCAGAAATCAGCGCCTGAGCAGAAATCAGGACCTGGGCAGGAACCAAGTAAATAGTCGCCAGCCGGTTTCGTATCAACGGACCGACAGACATCAAGATTCGAGCACTGCTTGATCAGCAGTAGAGCGGCCCACGCACTTCATTTCAAAACACGATCGATCCCAATCCCGCAGCAAGTTCAAAGCAACGTCAAACTAGAGACGGCAAACTAGAAACGGCGGCGAGTAAAAAACGGCAGGCCTGTCGATTGATCGAGGTAGAATACGCTCGGCGGCGTTCCGCAACTCGGGACTCCAAAATCCATTGATCAGCGCAGGGAACATTCGCGCAAACGAAATTCGGAAAATGCAAAAACCAGAAGTCGTCATTATTGGTGCAGGCATCGTCGGCTTGGCAACCGCGATGAGGTTGCAGCAGCGTCATCCGGAACGGCGCATCGCCGTTGTCGAAACAGAGAAACATGTCGCAGCACACCAAACCGGACACAACTCAGGCGTGCTGCATTCGGGGATTTATTACAAGCCCGGCTCACTGAAAGCAATCAATTGCCGTGCGGGCAAGTTGGCGATGGAAGAATTCTGCACCGAGCACGCAATCCCCTGGGATCGCTGCGGCAAAGTGGTCGTGGCAACCAATCAAGCTGAATTACCACGCCTGGACCGGATTGCAGAACGGGCGACTGCTAATGGAGTCGCTTTCGAACGAATTGACACCGATCAGTTGCGCGAGCTTGAGCCAGCTGCTGCTGGAATCGCCGCGTTACATGTCCCCGAAACCGGGATCGTCAATTTTCGGAGTGTCTGCGAACAGATGTCGAGCTTGATTCGGGACCGCGGCGGAGATCTAAAGCTGGAATTCCAGGTCACGGGAATCGAAGTCAAAGGGTCGTCTGTGAAGTTGACCAGCCACCGTAACGAATCGCTCGAGTGTGAGCGAATCATCAATTGCGGTGGCCTGCAGAGTGATCGCATTTGTCGTCTGGCTGGTGGCGATCCGCAAATTAAAATCGTCCCGTTTCGTGGCGAGTATTACGAATTGGGTCAAAACAGCCAATCACTTTGTCGCAATTTGATTTATCCGGTTCCCGATCCTGCCTTTCCCTTTCTGGGGGTCCACTTCACTCGCATGATCGACGGCGGCGTCGAATGTGGACCGAATGCGGTATTTGCTCTTTCGCGATCAGGATACAGCTGGTGGGATGTCCGGTTGGCGGATTTAGCCGACGCAATTTCGTATCGCGGATTTCGTTCGTTGGCATGGAAACATTGGCGAATGGGAATGGGCGAGGTGCATCGTTCCTTGAGCAAGTCGGCATTTGTAAAGGCCTTGCAAAAACTGATCCCTCAAATCAGATCGAGCGATTTGGTGACTGGTCGAGCAGGAGTCCGCGCCCAAGCCGTGACTCAAGACGGCAACTTGTTCGATGACTTTTTAATTGAGAAAAGTGACCAAGCGATTCACGTGTTGAACGCACCCTCTCCAGCAGCTACCTCGGCAATCGCGATCGCCGATCATATCGTTGCCAGAATCTAGCTGCCTCGCGCGAGGCCGATTCACTAAATCGGTATTGAATCACCTCGGCTTTTGCGAGCGAATCATTTTGTCGTGGGGTTGGACTACCATTCTCCTGACCTGGTTGGATCGAGCCAAAAGAGAAACATACTAACCGAGGCAGCATCACGAAATTTGCGGTGTTGAGAGTCGCAGAGGCAATCAAGTCCGAGCGACACGTCAGCGAATCAAAATGAGACCATCCGACCATGGTAGTGGTGAATTCACAGAGCGGCGACCAAGCATGTCGATAAGAACAGCCGGATTTCGACACTCTTCCGCCTCCATTTCGTGACGGGTGAAAGTTACACTACGGGGACGATATTCGTCGGACAGGGAGAACAGTCATGACCGAGTGGTTTACTCATCTTTTTAGCACCAATGGTTTCCCAGCCCGGTGGAATTGCGGCGCGGGATGGGAGCAGGAACCGGCGCTCGGCTGGCTTCACATTGGCAGTGACATTGGCATCTTTGTCGGATATTACGCCGTACCGATCGTCGTTGCGTATTACCTTTCACAGAAACCAGAAATCTGGAAGCGGTTTCCAAAAGTCTTCTGGGCCCTGCTGGCCTTGGTGTTCTTTTCTTGCGGAACCGTGCACTTGATTGAAGCCATCATTTTTTGGTCGCCACACTACCGGCTATCGGCTCTATTTAAAACTCTCACTTGCTCGGTTTCCTTGGTCGGCGTTTATGTCTTATGTCGATCGCTTCCTATCGCACTTAACCTAAAAACGCCCGCCGAATATCAAATCGAGATCAACGAGCGTCAGCAAGCGGAATTGCAACTTGAGCTTGAAAGAAACTTGTTGCACACCCTGATGAACCACTTGCCCGATGCGATTTATTTCAAGGATTTTTCCGGCAAGTACCTACGAATCAGCAGATCGCTCGCGAATAGCTTGAACCTGCAAGACAGCAGCGAGGCAATCGGAAAATCAGAATCTGATTTCCTCTCCGACATTGAGCAATTCGCCAATTACGACAAAGTAGTCATGGCGTCTGGGCAAGCGATCATTGGCCAAGTGACTCCATCTCCCTGGGACAAAACCAACGACACTTGGTTGTCAATCTCCCGCTTGCCCCTTTACGATCGCGACCAAATGCCCATCGGAACGTTTGGGATCGCCCACGACATCACAGCGATCAAACGTTCAGAGCAACGCTTCGCAATGCTTGCGCAGCGACTTGCCTTGCCTCCTGAAACCAATCTCCGATCGATCGACTCAATTCGCCTCTCCCATTTTTGCCTGCAGGACATGATCACTTGCGGTTCCGACATTCGGGGCATGGGCTGGACCAGTGACAGTGTCAATGAGTTGAAACAAAACATTGTCGAGTACCTTTACCAACGCTTGCAGGATGCCGATGGGAATCCGGCCTTATCATTGGTCAGAATTTTCCAAACCGAACGATTTGATGAATTAGAACCAGAACTGCAAGCGGTGGCACAAACTGCGGTTCCCAACCAACCAATGCAACCACACACCCGTTGCTTGATCTTGCGCGGGACCAAGGGCATCAAACCTGAATGGAATAACCCAAACCAATCTCGGGACCATCGCGTCATCCCGCTGCCTAACGTCGAGGCAGTCAACCAGTTACCAATGATCCAGAGGATGATGCAGGAATTAGGTATCGAAGTTGGAAAGTTGCTGGACTCCAATGACGAACCCCTCACCCGCGAATCACCCAGCAGTGTTTTCTATATTTCCGAAGCTGAAGGAAGAGATTACCTGCCGGCCCAAGACGAATTTGTCATACCCAACGAAATCCGCTCAGTTGTCGGGTTTGGCGAATTGATGCCGACGGGTGATATGTTCGCGGTGCTTTGCTTTTCAAGAGTCCCGATCTCGCACCGAACGGCGGTCCTGTTCTCGCACCTCTCGATCAGCGTCAAACTGGCACTCCTGGCAATGGATCCTTCCGGACAGCGAGTGGAAGCTCAAATCCAGTCAGTTGATACGATGCTGAAAAATTATGAAGGTGTCGTCTGCGATCAAGAAAAACTGATCAAACAAGCCATGCTCGATCTGGAGCAGGCTCGCGACGAAGCAAACAAGGCGAATCAGACCAAGAGTGAATTCCTCGCCAACATGAGTCACGAAATCCGAACGCCCATGAACGTAATTATGGGAATGACGGAACTTGTGCTCGAAGGCAAGATGAATGAAACGGAACGTGAATACCTTAATGCCGTGCTTGACTCCGCCGATTCACTGCTAGGCATTATCAACGAGATCCTTGATTTTTCAAAAATCGAAGCAGGCAAACTGGAAATCCATGCACTTGAATTCGACGTGCGCGAGGAAGTTGGTGACATGGTCCGGTCACTCGCTATTCGCGCACACCGAAAACAAATCGAACTGACCTACGAGATTGCCCCCAATGTTCCGGCGACCCTCGTTTGTGATGTCGCTCGCTTGCGGCAAGTGATTGTCAACCTCGTCGGCAATGCGATCAAATTCACCGAACAAGGCGAAGTCGTGGTTTACATGGATGCAATGGAGGTCGCAGAAAAAGAAGCCAAAATTCGATTCCGCGTCGTTGATACAGGAATCGGAATCGCCCCCGATCGACATAAATCGATTTTTGATGCGTTCGCACAGGCCGATGGATCCACCACACGAGTCCATGGTGGAACCGGACTCGGCTTGAGTATCTGCGCAAGCATCGTCGATCGACTCGGAGGACGAATCGAACTCAAGAGCGAGGTTGATCGAGGTAGCGAATTCTCCTTCATCATTTCCATGCCTGTCGGTTCCGAAGATCCTGCGACGAACAGTCAACCGGCGGATCTGCTAGACGTTCCGGTGCTGCTGGTCGATGACAACGAGACCAATTTGCAGATCCTCCACCGTACCGTGACCAACTGGGGAATGTCATCGGTCAGTGCATCAAACGCCACCGATGCGTTGGAGGCGTTGGCGTCGTGGGACCTTGCGTTGAAACCCATGCCAATTCTTATCACCGACGTACATATGCCGCACATGGATGGCTATGAATTAGTTGAAAAGATTCGCGACCAGGAAAAAACCAGCGACCTGCCTGTCGTCGTTTTGACTTCCGGAGCGCTACCGGGTGACCCAGAACTCTTCGAACGACTCGACGTCGTGGCACACCTGATGAAACCGTGCAAGCAACGAGATCTGATGTCGGCGGTCTTGAATGCCCACGGAAGCCAAATGTCGATCAAGAAAATGACTCGCTCAAGCGAAGCAAGCACCCAGCCAACTCGATCGCTCAATATCCTGCTGGCGGAGGATGGCATCGCGAATCAGAAATTGGCTGCGACAATGTTGCAACGCTGGGGGCACCGTGTTATGGTCGCTGAGAACGGAGCGATTGCTGTTAAACTATACAACTTGGGCGACTACGACCTGATCTTGATGGACGTGCAAATGCCCGAGATGGATGGCCTTGAAGCGACTAGAAAGATAAGAAGCCTCGAAGCCAGCACGCAACGCCATACGCCTATCATCGCGATGACGGCGCACGCCTTGGTGGGTGACCGGCAACGCTGCCTGCAAGCTGGCATGGATCATTACCTGTCGAAACCCATCCACAAAGAAAAACTCGTCCAGGCGCTCGAAATGTTCGAACCCCAATCAGGCAAAGAAAACGAATCAACATCAACACCTGATGAGGGAGACTCTGGCAGTCCAATGCTCAATCCAAACCAAAACGAGATCGATCTCTCCGGCGCCCTGCAAGTCATGGAAGGTCAAGTTGACATCCTGGTTTCGGTGATCGAAGCATTGCTTGAAGAAGCCCCTGAATTGCTCAAACAGCTAGACCAAGGCTTGGCGGAAAATGATGTCGAAGGGGCCGGACGTGCAGCCCACACCATCAAAGGCGGGTTTCGCATCTTACAACTTGATGAGCAGGTGTCTGACTGGGACCGTTTGGAAACCTGGGCGCGTGAAGGAAAACTTGACGAAGTCAGCAACTCACTCGACCGGGTCAAGCAGGCAACGCTCGCGCGAATGGCACAGTTGCAAAAATTCGTCGATGACCACCAAGAGTAAAAAGATTACGGCCGCAGTTTGAGCTTCTAAGAACGAGCACAAAGGCGCCGCAAAATTGAGTTCCGGTAGCACCACGCTCGGCAAGCACTCGGCTGCGATGTCCCAGCACGTTCTTGTGCTTTCACGGTAATACTTCGCGTAAGCAATCCAGTGAAGGCACACCGGTCAGTGACTCAAGCGACCACTTTCGCAATCTGCCGGTCGTGAATGAAAACGATCCAACAAGCATTGGTTTCTTGCCACGCCGGGTGAAGCCCCTGCGACTCACGCCCAAGCCTGAGCGACGACGGCTTTGCACTTTTGCAATCCTTCAACCGCGACTTCCGCCGCATCTCGTTCCCAATATTGAGGATTGAACAACTCCAGCGAAAACGTTCCCCGGAA
>JAQWPZ010000185.1 GCA_029245125.1 Rubripirellula sp. | reverse complement strand
ATTTTCATTTGTCCTGATCCATCTTTGGTACGGAGAGTTTGATTCATTGCGCTAGAAAAAATCATTGATGTTGGTGTTGTTACGACATGAGCACAGCCTGCCGGTCATTGACGCCGGTTTAGTCATGAGCTTTCACGAAATGAAAATGCTTTGGTCTTTCCTTCTCCAGTGCGTTCCTCGCGGCACGATTGCCATGCTAATTCGTCAAACTTTCAAAAAATGGAGCAGGTTTTTGGCGACTCGTAACCCATCCGCTGGCGGTGTGTTTGGGCATTTTGATCAGGCAATCTCGACGCGCGACGCTGGAATTAGTCGGCTCGCGTCTGTCTCAGTCCACCATTTTTGGCCTTGGTGTGGCATTACGTTGGAAACCTGTTGATCTGATTTTGGGTGGAAATGCGGGACGACGCGGTGAGTAAAGTCATCGGGCTCACATGCAAACTCGTGTCTCGGTCCGTTGTAAGCAGATTTACAAGTCACTTTGGTGGTGCAAGAACAAACCTGTTCGATCAGCTGTAGTACGCTGGTGACTTGGAGTGCTGGGGGGCATTTTGGGATCAGCTAGACAAACGCGGGAGGCTGGGTCACGTAATCGCATTTTTGGTGGTAGGTTTTCCATCCACTCGATTTCAAGGCGGTATTCGTTTCTTTTAAGTTTCTCCGCTAGTTTTTCAGGGCAATGCTGCCAGCAAGGTCGCATTGTCTTCTGAGCGGTCGCAAACGCTCGTCGAACGAAACAAAATCATTGAGGCGAAATCGACGATTCGGTTGGGCGAGGTGAGCAAGAGCTGGCAATGAGGAGGTGAGGATGAACACTTTTGGGGAGACGGGTAGTCTCCAGTCATCGCCGGTTCCTTGGTGTTTAGATTCGAAGCGGCGGTCGCTTCCAATAATCGATTCGTCAATCGAAGATTTTGGTCCCGAGTAAGGGTGATTGACGAGCTCTACTGACTGACGTGTGTTGGATTCGCCAGGCTTGTCGATGACGAAATCGTCCAAGAATCAGGATTTTTGAATGAACCAGCGCCATAACTTGAGAACCCGCTTGGGTGTTGCGTTGGTCGTACTCGCCACGTTGCTGGGGATCCAATCCGGGATCCTGTTTCTCTTCGTGTTTCATGAATACCGGGATTATCATGTCGCAGTCGCAGGGACTAGTTGGCCAGATTTGTCGGTTGGCCTGCAAACGGTTATCTACTGCATCTTAAAGATTCTTGGTGGTGGGTTCATGGCGTTTGGTGTTGGGATGGCCTGCCTGGTTTTGCCCATCGCACACGGCGATAACTGGGCCCGCTGTTGTGCGATCTGCCTTACGATCTGCGTTTGGGGCCCCACGCTCCATGCGTGCTTTGTGCTCCACGCTGCCAACCCGGCGGCGGATCCACCGTTCGACGGCGTGCTTGTGATGTTGCTGCTGCCGATCGTGGGGGTATTGCTTTCCTGTCGTCCGGCGATCTCCGATTCCCCTAGTTCTTGAACGCGACGTCAAATTGAGTTCAGTCGCTTTGCCTCGCAGCCCAGCCGCATCTGTTGTGGGGGTGTTGGCGTTGGGCTAGCTGACATCCTGATCACAGTGATCCGAAACTGGAAAGTGCCGGAGTTTTAAACCGCCCAATCGATGGAATTCATCTTTATCCATCCCGCAACAAGCTCTCTCTTTACGCGTTGGGCTGGCAAGGTGAAATCACCGTTCGCTCGGCCAGCCGATGCAATTTGCCGGGCGGAGTGATCGCCTGACCGCTCGGTAGGTCTCTGGCGTTTGATCACCGCTTGGGTGTGTTTACGCGTCTTTGCCGTATCCCCGCGGCTGAACTCCTGCGGCTGGACTCCGTGAATGGGGGTTGGGGATTTACACGGAGATTGCTTCAACACCCGTATCTTGTTGTTCGATTCGATCCGCATTCGGCTGAGCTTTCGCCTGATTCGGAGAACTTCACTTCAAATGTTGGCCCTACTAAATGTTGGGCATGGTGATTCGGAATTCGAGCAGATGTTGGAAACGAGGGGCGTTCAGAGAGACTCCATTGCGATTTAATTCTTCCTGCCGGTTGCTGTGGTTACGAGTGATGCCAGCGACCGGTTTCTTTGGCAGACGTTTGCACATTGTTTTGTTGCTGGTTCCCACCCGACAACAATAACGATAATGGGTTAGCTTAGGCGAACTCCATGCATGGCAGAGCTCGATGGGCAGGTTACGGGCGGTTCACGGCATTCCTCCGCTCGGATCACGTTGAAGGAACAATGACTTGGGATCGGAACGACATCAAAGCCTCGACTCGAAATTGGCGATCCTTGCTGATGCCGCCAAGTACGATGCTTCCTGCGCGAGCAGCGGTTCCAAGTCGACTCGAAAAGGGAGCCAGATCGGCAGCACCGAGGGAATGGGCATCTGTCACAGCTACACCCCAGATGGTCGCTGTATTTCGCTGTTAAAAATTTTGTTGACCAATTACTGCATCTATGACTGCCAATACTGTGTCAATCGGGTGACCAGCGAGACGCCTCGGGCAAGGTTCACGGTTGACGAGATCGTCGATCTGACGCTGGACTTTTACAAACGAAATTACATCGAGGGCCTGTTTTTAAGCAGCGGCATCATTCAGAACTCTGACTACACGATGGAACAGTTGACCTTGGTGGCCAAGAAACTGAGAAAAGAGCATCGTTTCGGAGGCTACATTCATTTGAAAACCATTCCCGGGGCAGCCGAAGAGCTGATGTCAGAAGCGGGAAGGTGGGCAGATCGATTGAGTGTGAATATCGAATTGCCGACCGAGATCGATCTGAAGCAATTGGCTCCGGAAAAAAAGAAACCAGAGATTGTGGAGGCGATGACGGGCATCAAGGAGAAGATCGACGAACGAAAAAGCGATCAGAAAAAAGGAATGAAGCCGCCCAAATTCGCACCAGCGGGGCAGAGCACTCAGATGATTGTGGGAGCAACCGCGACCCCAGATAACGAGATATTGAAAACCGCAAGTGAGTTGTACACCGGGCAACGTCTGCGTCGCGTTTACTACTCGGCCTACAGCCCGATTCCGCACGCTGATTCGTTGCTGCCGGGAAAGAGCCCACCTCTGATCCGCGAGCATCGCCTGTATCAGGCTGATTGGCTGCTCCGGTTTTATGGCTTTGAGGTCAATGAGATTGTTGTTCGCGAAGATCTTAATCTCGATCTCGAGATCGATCCGAAGCTTGCATGGGCTTTGCAGCAGCGTGACTATTTTCCCGTCGACGTGAATACCGCCTCTCGCGAACAATTGCTGCGAGTGCCGGGAATCGGGGCACGCAGCGTTAAGCGTATTTTGTCGATTCGCCGCCACAAACGGCTCCGCACCGACGATCTGAAGAAATTACGGGTCGCCTGGAAACGAACCAAGTCGTTTGTGATTACGGAGGACTACAACCCTGCACTCGCGGACCTCGACCGGGGTGACCTGCAAAGATTGATCACGCCACCGGCCAAGCAATTGACCTTCTTTGATACCTTTGATGCAGCCCTACGCGGAGAGCTGTAGCCAACGTTTGGGCAAGCCGTCATGCAGACGATTACGATCAAAGATTTCGAGGACTGGCGGCGAGTTGCGCGGACGCTGATCGCGAATGCGACAGCGCCCAGCGAAGTGCAGTTGTTTGAAGATGACGGTCAGCAGGCTTTGTTTACCGAAAATCCGCAACCGCTGCCTTCACCGTCAGATCAGCCTGGTTTTCATGTGCCGAGCCGTTTCCTTTCCCTAGCCGAAGCTGTCGGCTGCCATCGTGCTGCAGCACGATGGGACTTGCTCTTTCGTGCTTTGTGGAGAATCAAAAACGAGCAACGGAATCTGTTGGAAATTGAAACGGATGACGATGTGCTACAGCTGACCAAGATGGAAAAACAAGTGCGTCGTGACACACATAAGATGAAGGCCTTTGTCCGGTTTCGGAAAGTGGTTCAGGATGCTGAGGAGTTTTTTGTCGCTTGGCATCAACCTGACCATCGTATCGTGCGTCGCGTTGCCCCCTTCTTTTCGCGTCGGTTTTCTGGAATGAACTGGACGATCCTGACGCCTGATGAATCGGTAACCTGGGATCAGCAAACCCTGGATTACGGCCGCGGTGTGACCCGCGGTCAGGCACCCCAGTCCGATGAGTTGGAAGAACTGTGGCGGACTTACTATGCCAGTATTTTTAATCCGGCACGCGTCAAAATTAAGATGATGAAAAGTGAAATGCCGGTGCGTTACTGGAAAAATCTGCCTGAGACCGAACTCATTCCCGATCTCCTGGCAGATGCTCCCCGGCGTGTTGAGCAAATGATTGAGCGACACGAGGGATTCGATAAGACGGCGGATGACTTTATCAAACGCTCGTCCGACCAAGTGAACACGCTACCAGTCTTGAAACAGATGGCGGCAGGGTGCACTGCTTGTCATTTGCACTGTGAGGCAACCCAAACTGTGTTTGGGTCTGGGCCTGCCAACGCCAGGATCGTGTTGCTTGGTGAGCAACCGGGTGACCAGGAAGATCTTGCCGGTGATCCGTTTGTTGGTCCTGCGGGGCAGGTGTTGGATGATGCATTGCATGCAGCCGGGTTGGATCGAACAGCACTCTATGTGACCAACATCGTTAAGCATTTTAAGCACACGCTGATATCTTCACCAGAAACGTCGCGGCCCCCACGGGGGAAGAAGCGTTTGCACCAAAAACCAAATGCGCGAGAGGTTCGTGCATGCCGACCTTGGTTTGATGCCGAATGGAGTTGCCTAAGAGAGGCCGAAACGCTCATCTGCCTGGGGGCAACTTCAGCAACGGCGATTCTTGGTCCCGGAATCAAACTCGCTGATAAACGGGGCCAGGTTTGCAGTTCTGATTATTGCCAACAGACATTCGTGACTTGGCATCCATCGGCCATCCTGCGTGCACCAAATACCGCTGCTCGTGAGTCAAAAATGCAGCAACTCATCGATGATCTGGCCCTCGCGAATGAAGCAGTCTAGATCCGTTTCGCGGACGCTGAGTCGTTTCAATAAAAAATGACAGCGGCGTGGATTGGAAATTTGTGCCGGAAGTTCCCTTCGCTCGGTCCGGCCTACGCTGTTGGCCACGCGAGTGGCTGGTATTGCTAGGCAACTTAGAAGCTGTCGCTTGTCGCATTTCTTCAGTGACATTGGCAACTCTTGGTAGGCCGGCTCAAGGAGCGGAGCGACGCAGGTCCGGCAACCCGTGCGTAGGTCCGTTCTCGATTTTGGTGGATCAAGGGACCTGTTTCGGGCGTCTCCTCTTTTTGCAAAAGCCTGGCAGCCGGTATCAGGATCTCAAAACTCAATAGGCAGATGTGTCTGTTTTCTTGATGTCTTCGTCAGCGAGGCAGAAAGTGACAGATCCAAGAATCCTTTTTCCTGTCTGTCGCGAATGCAGTGATCCGTAATCAGTCCTGGCTGGAACTCGCTGTCAGTTTGATCTTTTGGCAGGTTTGCAGATTGCCTACGCTCCGTGAGGAGCCCCGCTGGGACGCGATTAAATGCTAGCGGTCATATTCTGCACCCTGGAAGCATGGGGCATTTCGACATCGTTTACACCTGCGAATACCGATGCATAAAGACTCAGAGACAGCAGACAAATCGGCGGAGAAGATCATTGGGTCACGTCTAAGCGTCATTCTGTGTGCGGTTTTGATTTGCTTCTGGGCGATCGAAATCTTGGTTGTTCAGGAATTTACGAGCCGCCCTGACGGCACGCTTGGGAACCTATTTCTCTTGAAGTGTGCAGCTCGACGCTTGGTTTTGAATCTTCTTGCCTGCACTGCGTTGGTCTATTTACTGAATCGACTTTCGCTTTACGGCGTATTTCTCGCGGGACTGGGATCTTCGATCGCGCTCGTCGCGTACGCGGGCTACTTCGGGCGTCCGCTTTCCTGGATGACCATTTCGAATCAGTGGTATGAAGGTTTGTCGTATACAGGGTACGGGATGGCAACCGTTTCCTGGCCTATCGCTTTGTTTATTTGCTTCGCGTTCATCATTAAGTTGGCTGTTGGAGAGGCGATTCGTCGACACCCACCCACGCGAGCTTTCTCGAGGACAGCTGCTGGCTTGGCGGGAGTTGCATATCTCGCTGCAGCGGTTGGATTAGCTGGGTTTTACAAGCCAGTCACGAGAATAAATATTGGACAGCCAGAGTATATCTATGGCTACTCGGTCGCCTGGGCTACCGAATATCTGACGTACGATGCTGAGACTGTCTTGGCGAACGCGATTGCGAAATCAAAAATCAAGAGTCATCTGTTGACTGAAGAGGAACAACCGCTCGACTTCGGGGAGAACATCGTTGTCATCCAGGTTGAAAGCCTCGATTTTGACGTGGTCGATGCCATTTCGGGTAATGAGCAGGTGATGCCGTTCCTTCATGATTTGCGACAGCAATCCATGTATTACATGATCGAACCATTTCATGACACTGGTTCATCTGATGCGGATTTTTCGCTCTTGACCTCTTCGGCTCCTAACGGGAGCGTTGCCCCATTCCAAGTGCACGGTTTTCCATACGGCCAATCACTTCCGTGGGTCCTAAAGGACCTCGGCTACTCTACTGTTGCTCTCCACGGAAATACCGGAGCGTTCTTTCATCGGCGACCGTCTTATGAGCAGATGGGATTCTCCGAACTCTATTTTGAAAAAGAGCTTTCACAGCAGGGCGTGAATGGAGATCTCGATGATGAAGTTTTCCGGTTCTCAGCCAACTTGATCAATGAATCGACTGTACCGACATTCCATTTCATTATCACCCTGACATCCCACGGTCCCTTTCGACAATTGCCACCTGATGCTGAGAGACTCACTGAATCGTCAAGAACTCTTCCCGAACGTTATATAAACAACATGCGATATGTTGACCGTTGCCTTCAGGCTTACTACGAACAGCTTCCGAGCGATACAACCATCCTGATTTATGGTGATCATCACTCGGCCGTAAATGGTTACGTACAAGGTGATGCTCAAGTGAATCGTGTGCCATGGATCATTTGCCAGAAGGGCAAGAATTTGGCTGACCGCCAGCGAACCCAAGACAGCGGGTTGGCGACATCGGGAGAGCTAGGGCAACTGGAAATGGTCTGCTTTCTTCGTGACAGCCTAGAGTCGAAGGTGGCAATTGCAAAACTGCCAGAGGCAGAGCCAAGCAAACTGAAATGACCAATTGTGGTGATGCGGTAAAGAAAGCTATCTCAATCTAGTCAACAGCGTTTTTCGCTGTCCTGCTGCTGGCGGAGAAGGGTAGTGCCAAGTTAACAATTAAGAAAAGAAAAAAGATGTCACGGTTGCGGCAATTTTTCATCGGGACGACTCGTCGCGAGATTTTTGGGGCGGTGCTCAATTACACGTTGATCATAGCGTTGGTTGTTGTGGGCATGCAATTGAAATGGGCCACAAAATCGCCGACACCACGGGAGTGGAATGTCTATTCGAAGGCGGCCAACGATCAGCTTTATCTCGATCAGCCCGTCCCGCCGCTATCGCCCCTTGTTGCACACGCTGGCGGCACTGTACCCGACGCACCTGAAGCGGGTGCTCTTCGGCGACTGACCCATAATTACGATTTTGGAACGCGGTTGTTTGAACTCGATTTCTCGTGGACAGCAGACAGCGAAGTGGTCGTGAAGCACGATTGGAATGAACGTTCACGAATTCCTTCCTTGAATCAGTATTTGGACGAGTCGCCTGAGCATGCATCGCTTTCCATGGTCTATGCGTGGATGGAAGAGCATCCTGAGGCATTTGTCGTTACGGACTGTAAGAAACGTAGTCTCGCGTTCGCCGCCCAGCTCCGTATGGAGCGTCCTGATCTAGTGCCGAGGTTTGTCTTGCAGGTCTATCAAATGAAGGACTTTGCAATGGTGCAATCTCAGGGTTTTCGAGACGTCATTCTGACACTCTATCGTTGTCACATGGGGACTTCGGACGACGAGATCATGCGGTTTGCTCAAGCGAATCAACCTTGGGCTATCACCATTCCTCATAAACGTTGCACCGAGGGGGACTTGGCAGTCCGTTTGCAGCAACAGGGGATCCCGGTTTTTGCTCATACCGTCAATAGCCGTGACCTCGCTGAACGTCTACAGACACTTGGCTGTTACGGTGTTTACTCAGATAGGTTGGCTGTTACGAGCCTGCCGCAAGCGCCCTTTGCAAGCGGAAAGTCCGGTCGTAGGGTCCGCTAGGGGACCGCCCGTTTGTGAATGGGGAAAACGTTCTCTAGAGATCTTATCGCCCGACCGTTGATCAAAAACCGGATTATTGGTTCCTGTGCAGGATGAAGCACATGTGTGAAACTGCACCGTAATAGTTGCTCCTCGTTTTCGCGTTTCAGTAAATGTCGAATTGATTGCGGTTATCGTGGTCGAACGCATACCGATGCGCGTGCAAGCGGGTAACCAATGCGTTTGATTCGGGCTTTCGATTTGGTGCGGCCTTAAGTTGACAGCCTGAACCATCTTGCGAGTAGCCGCCGAGCCGGAAGTTCCCTTCGCTCGGTCCGGCCTACGCTGTTGGCCACGCGTGAGTTTTCGGCCGAAGTCGACGAGTGGCGGTCACGCCCAGGCTGGTGGGTGCCATCGTTCAAGGTAGGTTCTGATGCCGCCGTGCGAACTCGCTGCTTAGCAGTAAAACGATTTGTGTGACATCACTTTTCCGTTCTTGTCGTTTCCTCGGCCTCGCCGCGAAAGGTAGAGCTTTGGCAGATGGCAACGATCATATCTTGCAGACGAAAGTTATTCTCGGAGCAGTGGCTGAGGAGATTTTCAATCTCATAACGGTCGCGGTAGGTAAGTTCTCGGCCGATTGCATAGGTGAACAAACGGCGGATCATGTTTTCGGCAATGTCGTCAACGCGAGTCTCAAGCAAGTGAGCTTTTAGTTGTGACATGCCATCAACTTCAGGCCCATGTGGGACGCGGGCCTTCGCTTGCACTTCCTGTGTGTTGATGGTAGCGAGATAGTTGGCATAGCCGGCAAGATCTATATCCTTGGTTGGACTAAATCCACGGATGCGGGCTCCCTCTTTGGGGACGAATGGTTCATACCTTCCAATTGCGTTGTATCGTTCGAAAGGAATCCCCCAGGGATCAAGACGCACATGACAGTCGTTGCAACTTTCCTTGGTGCGATGTTTGGCGAGTAAATCTTTGATGGTCAGAGCCTGTTCGGCGGAGTCACCAACCGAGTCGGTGAGTGCGGGAACTTCTGCCGGTGGTGGTTTCACTTCGTCGCCGAGAATCGCTTCACGCAGCCAAACGGCGCGGTAGATCGGATGAGGGGCGGAGCCAGTTCCATTGCCAATGAGAATGGAGCCGTGGGTCAGGAGGCCACCAAGGTGATGGTCGGATCGGATTGGAACAGGACGGATGCGCTGCCCCTCCACGCCTGCCACTCCGTAGTGAGCTGCGAGTGGTTGGTTGAGCATGGCGAAATCAGAGTCCACCAAGTTTGTCACGCTGGCATTGCGGCGAATGATCTCGGCGACAAAACTGACGGTTTCATCGAACATGTGGTCGCGGATCGTTGGAATGTAAGGCCTTTCCGTCCCCGCACGTTCACCTGCTTCAACGTAATAAAGGAATCGGGGAAACAGATCGCGATTGATTGGGACCGTTTTCGCTTTCGGCAAGCTCAGCCATTGATTGGTGAAGTTCGAGACGAAATCGCTGGCTCGTGGATCGGCAAGCAGGCGGCGTGCTTGCTTCGCAATCACGGTGGACTCATTCAGCTTGCCGCTCGACGCGAGTTCGACAAGTTCTGCATCCGGCATACTGCCCCACAGAAAGTAGGAAAGGGCAGAGGCCAGTGCAAACTCAGCTTCGGTGCCTTGTTGGTCCGGATCGGTGTGAAGCAGGAATTGGGGCGTCACTAACACCATTGCGAGCGTCTCGCGAAGGGTCGCCTCGAGCGTATCGAATTCGGGTTTCAGCAGATTATAAACCTGCATGAATCGGTTCAGCTCTTCGGTCGTGACAGGCCGCCGGTAGGCACGCGTCATGAAGCGTGAGAGAACTTCATGGACGTATTTCTCTGGATCACTTTGACGCAACGGGGATTCGAACAAAATTCGCGTGTGATGCTCGGGCGGCCATGGGAAAGTAATCGGCGACTCGAATTCGATCCAATCGATCACAGCACGCGGCATCTCTGGTTGACGAGGCCAATACAGGAAGCGGTTATCGTCGTTGAGGGTCCCGTCGTCGTAGACGTTTTGTGGGGTGATCGTCAATGTGTCTGGGCGACGTTTGCCTTTGTGTATTTTTCCAATTTGAACCGGGAAGTTCTCCATGCGGCCACGCAATTCATAGATCTTTGGATGATCTGGTGAGTTGCTTAGGTGAACGTCACCGACGTGGGCGACCTCTTGCGTAGAGCTATTGATGTTGAGGTTGTAGCCCATGACGAAGCGAAGCGGTAATTCGCTGCCGCCATTTGGGAAGATAGCGGAAGCTTGGAAT
>JAQWPZ010000170.1 GCA_029245125.1 Rubripirellula sp. | reverse complement strand
CTCCGGTGCGGACGGGCCACAACGAGATAATCTTTCCATTACTGGTGATCCGCTGGCCTCGCTGGCTTGCTTTCCGATCCCAAATCAAATCACCACTTTGGGCATCGCAGCAGTATGCCTTGCCATCATCCGAACCGAAGTACACCTTGCCGTGGGCAATGCTTGGTGGCATGCGAACTGCGGCGCCGGTGAAATGCACCCATGCTTCAGTTCCATCCGCAACCTTTAACGCGTGCGCGGCATCGTCAACTGAAGAGCCAAAGTAGACATGTTGCTCATCTGCGGTGACGAAGAAACAGGGGTCGAAGTTCCGCATCGATTGCAGTCCTCGGTTTCCGGCCCAGGCGTCCCACTTTGCCGGTCCTGTCCACGCTGTTTGCGGCAAGTGTGGTGACCTCCATATCCAATGTTGCTTCAGCGGCATCGGTAACGTTGCATCGCTGACTCCGCTGCGACGGTTGTCATGGCGGTAAGTCGACCATGTCTGCGCTTGCACCGTCGGCGCTAACGCCAACCACAGCAAGCCAGCGGCGAGGAGCGTTTGACAAGCCGATTTCGTCAAGCGGTTTCGTCGTGGAACGTGATCCAGTTCCTCGGACCCCAGGGGGCCACTACCTTTTTTTGACCTTCTCTGCGGTTGCGGCCGATCTCCTTTTGGCGGGCAGCCAAAATTAACGTTTCGAATCATTGGTTGACCCCTTTTTTGGCGCAAATCCGATTGAGCATTCCATCCATCCACCGCATGAGCATCCCCCTCCCGCTTCTGGCGAAAAGAGCATGCCTTGGGCTGGGATGGTGCTCAACCAACAGCTCGGTCGCAGTCGCGTAAATTCCGAACGCCCATCTCGTTCAAGAGACCAGAACGATAAGGGACCACCGCCACCTCGATAAATGATTGTGTTGCCAGTTCCGACCGGCGTGGCACAACCGCGGCGTTTTCCCAGTGTATTGGTCTTGATGATATCGCCGGTCTTGGAATCAAGGATTTGAGGCTGCACAAATATTTTGTCATTCATGAGCACGGCGTGTTGCATGTGGGCCCCGTGATGGTCTTCGGGCCACTTTGCTGATTGTGACCAGCGACGTTCGCCGCTGGCGAGGTCAAAGGACGTGAAATGGAATTTTGCATCGCTCGAGGATTCCAGCAAAAACTGATTTTTATCCGCCAAGCCGAATGCAACCACTTGGGAAGAAGGCGTAGCGGGCGCTTTCTGGGTCCACAATTCGCGGCCGGTTTTCAAGTCCAGACAGACCACCGTGGCCTTGTCGGCAATCTGCTGGTTGGTCAGCTTTCCGGACGGAAGTTTTCGTAATTCAGGGTCTTTGATTTCGACAAAAATCACCCGGTCGTTGGCAATGGTGATCGTCGCGTGAATAACGGCATCGACATCTCGCTTCCAACGAACATTCCCATACTGTTTGTCATAAGCAACGAGTGATCGTCCACATACTTTCGAGGTTGCCTGGTCGTCCTTACCGTCATACCAAGCTGGTTTCGCCCAGAAATCATCGTACTGGCTGCCGCGGGTGACCGCAGTCCCCAGAATCGTGTCGTTGGTGTTGGCGACATAGCCCCAGTCGAAACCTGTTTCGGCATCGATGTCATAGGGTTCCGGCAACGTCAGCGTGCGTTCTAATTTGCCGGTTGCCGCATTGATAATCCAAAGTCGGTCGGCTGCTGCCGCATATACAAATGCATCGTCAGCGCACCAGTTGGCGCAGTCACGAGGAATGTTGACTCGCCGTAGCCCAGGCATTTCAAGTGACCACAGGACCGCGCCATTAAAAGCATCCAACGCGATCATGCGGTTCATGCCTTGATGGAACAATCGGCCACCAACCGCTAAAGGTGCGGGCATGCGAGGATTGCGATCAATCCCGAAGTCAGCGCCGGGCCGACCGAGCCATCGGATTTCCAGTTGTCCCGCGTCATCAACACCATCGAGTGTTTCCCCCGAAAAGGATTGGTTGGAAACACTGCCATACTGATGGTCCCAACGCGTCAGTTCGATGTCACTCATAGGATGTGTGAAAAACAACTGATCGTTGAGTGACTTCCAGTTCAGTGCTGAGGAGGCGGGTGGTTCCCCCACACAGACCAGCATTCCCGTCGGCGAAAGCAATTCTTTGCCCCGCTGCAAGTCATCTGGTTCGACGAAAACCACATTTGCAATTTCAGTCGGGATTTCCTCGGTCAACTGTGCCGTGAAGCGAATTCCGTAATGTCCTTGCTGGTACCAGTGGCGACGTCGTTGCGTCAATTGTTGACGATCGTCACAGGCGGCGATGACAGTCATTGAGGTGTGCTGGGCCAGCCATGTCGCCCAGGGTTCGCTCAGGCTCTCCTTCACGACGGCGTAGCCACCCAGATGATGAAGATTGGTGATCAACGCATCGCTCTCAGTTAAGCCGTTGTCGATTTCTTGCGCCAGCAAAGGTGGCGTGTAATTCATTGCGTTATCGAACTCGAAAGCTTCACTGGTCCATGGTTGACCATCTTCGGTGACAGTGATTTTGTATTGATAGGCTTGGTTGGGTTGCAGGCCCGTCAGGACGACTTGGTGGAACGTGCCGCCAGCGGAGTCTGACCTGAGTAACTGATCAACCGATTCTGAAACGGGACGATAAGCCACCGTCGCGTTACCGGGACGGTTCGATTCCCAAGTCAGTTCTGCTTCTTTCGGCGAGACAAAACGGATGGCAGGATGGACGTTCTGTGGTTGGCTGGGTTCATCAGCGTTGGCGGTCAACGTCAAAACAACGAAAGCCGCTGCGGCGAGATTTGTAGTCAGTGATTTCAATTGGATTTGTTTCATCATGGTGTCCAGTGTAACAACAGATGGTCGACGAAACCTCGTTCTCGCCTAAGGTGCTTTTCTTGACGCCACTCCGACGGTGGCGCCAGTGGCAAAAGTCCCAGCTGGCTCATTATCGGGGAAGCGAGATTCCCATGCTATCAGTCAGTAAGGGCTATCAGTCAGTAAGTTGAAGCAAGTGCAGTAGGGGGGCTTTCTCGTTCACGGGCTGGACTCGACGGAATTTATCGTTGAATCTCAGTACCTGTGCTCGCTTCAATCCAGACTTGAGGATGCTTTCGCTTGTATCCATTCATTGATTTTTGCGAGTACTTCAGAAGTACCCAAATCATGAAACAAGTCGTGCCGCATACCTTGGCATGGTAGAAGCGTGGCCCGATTGCCCATCCGAATTGCCAAGTGTTCGCAGGCACTACGGTCAATCAGTGGATCTTCGTCTCCCAGCAAAATCAGGGTTGGGATCTTCAGTTGTCTCGCGTGATCGAGTGCCCATCGCCCCTGCGATAGCAGTTGGGTCGCGAGGTAGATCGTAATCTTCGAGTGTCGTAACGGATCAGTCCGAATTACTTCACTTTCGTTTTGGTCACTGGTGAGTGCGGACGGATCGACTGGTCGGGTGATTCGGATCCAGGGGAACAAATGACCGGTAAGCCAGGCTGCGAAAATATGGGGCCGCGGTGGAGGCGTTGGCGGTAAAAGCATCGGTGCGCAAAGGATCAGTCCAGCGGGAAGATTGTTGCCGCCCTGTAATGTCTGGCGGAGTGCGTAGCTCAATGCGAGGTTGCCACCCATGCTGTGGCCCACCATGAATTGGGGCAAGCCTGGATAGCGTTTTGCCAAGTTCACGCGAGCAGTTTCGATGTCTTTTAACAAGCCATCGAACGAATCAGCACGGCCACGCCCTCCGGGTGACTTGCCGTGGCCCGGCAAGTCAAACCCCAAAACTGCAAATCGTTGTTGAACTAATGCACTGGCTAAGGGTTCAAATCTCGCTGCGTAATCACCAAGGCCATGCACGACCAATGCGATGCTTCGCGGTTGCGCGTCACCGGTCCACAGATGACCGGTGAGTCGTCCGCGACGTCCAGTGAAGAGTGTTTCGTGGTGCACGAAGTGTCCGTTCGTTAGCCTTCGTTTTAAAAAGCTAGTCTTTGTTGAAGCCTATTGATCCATTGCCCAATCAAACCCTGCTGCGACGACCGCTTGCCATGTCTTATCCAGCATCGTTTCATTGTGGTGGCCTAGCGAGATTCCGAACACGCGGGTGCCCTTGATTTCGTTGGTCCAAATTACCGGTTCTTGATTTCCTGTTTCGTCACTGTGGACGCTCGCCAGAACTTTAGCAGACGGCCACACTTTCTCGATAACGTAAAGCTCCCCGTTGGGCGTATCCCAAGCGTTTCCAATTGACCGAACGATTGGATGTTCCTTTCCTGCGTCGGTGGGGACGACATGCAGGGAGTGCTTCGATTTCTCATGCCGACGACTGGTGACGCCTAGAAATGATCGCCAGACATCCGCAGTCGGTGCGTTGCGGTAAGAGTGCATGGAGCAGTGGATCATGATCGCTGGAGTTTTCGATTCGGTGTGAGCGTTCACGATGCCCTTTACAAATGGTCCATCTTCGACGCCGCCGAAGCATTCATTGTGGACGACGATGTCGAATCCCTTGATCCAATCTCCACGTTGATAAATGTCAGCTTTGATGTCTCGACCGCTCCCATATTGGAGGATGGTCCAGTCGATTTTTCCGACACTCTTTGACAGGCCTTCGCTGATGATCTGCTTTTGGTTCTGGTAATCGTGGCAGCATCCGCCTGTGATCAATAAGGCGCGGATCTTGGGGGGCGATACGGCTTGGGAATCGGGTTCGATGGCGGGTGCCGCAGAAGCCATCCAGAGGGCGATCGTAAGCAGCAGGAATCGTGTCATGACATTTCCAGGAGGAACAAAATGGCGTGGGGGAGCACTCGACCAATTCGGCGATGGTCCAATTTAAATGACGGTCCAATTTGGTTAGCGGCTGTCGATGACAGGCGGCACGCCCCTATTTTGACCAATTAACCGTTCCATTTCACCCTGTGTTGCGTTGGTTCGGTCTAGATTGCGAGAGTTCGGCGTAGAACGGTCCGGGAGGCGTGACCTCGGTTGGGGGAGGGGCGTTTTTGCGGCCGTTGGCATAGAAACTGCATCCTTTGTGACACCGATGTCGATACTGCTGCCAAGATGGCCCGGATGCGACGAATCAACCTCGTTCGCATCCGTTTCAATTCCTGTCCTACGAAAGCCAATTTACGATGTTGATTCGCTTGCTGGCTGCCTTCATCTTGGTTCCGCTGATTGAGCTCTCTTTGTTGCTTCAATTGGCAGAAGCAACGAGTGCTTGGACGGCATTTGCGGTAGTGATCGTTACTGGAGTGATCGGCTCCATTTTGGCTCGCCATCAGGGTGTGATGGCTTGGTTTCGATTTCGCAGTGCGTTAGCGGAAGGTCGGATGCCCAATCGGGAGATACGCGATGGGTTGATGATTGTCTTTGCCGCTGCCTTGCTGTTGACTCCCGGATTGTTGACCGACACGTTGGGCTTCACCTTGCTCACTCCTCCAGGTAGAGCTTTGATCGGTCGGTGGGTGGTGGACCGTTACGTCAAGCGATTCAGTGTGCAAATGGCGTCTGGTCAGCAGGCGTCCTACCAGGATCCGATGCATCAAGAGACGATGTTTGAAGAGCCACTGCATCGGCAGTCACGCGAAGATGGATACACCATCGATGCGGAATTGGTAAATCGCAAGTCCTGAACGTGATGGTTGGTCCACGTTGAAGTCTTTGGATCGGAACTGACGTGCTCTCGTCAGTCGGCCATTTTGCACCCGCCGTGTCGGATGAACGAATCGCTACTTCAGCTTGCCCGCTGCCCAAAGCGACCCGCGTGTCAAAGTGTTTAGAAACACTTCATCTTGAAACGTCTCGTTGGAATGGCCATAGGTGGTGCCGAAGACTCGGGCTTTGCCGTATTGATTGGTCCAGAATACTGCGTGGGCCTTTCCTGTTTTCTCGCTTTCGCTGGTCGCGAGTACGGTGGTCTTTGGCCACAGTTTTTCAATGATGTAGAGCTCGTCGATGGCGCTTTTATGACCATCGGGATACCCCGCCATGATTGCATGGTCTTTGGCAACGACATCGATTTTGTAGTGGCTCTTATGCTCATGGCGTCGACTCGTGACCCCAAGTAATTGACGCCAGTCATCGATTTCCGCGCCGCGATAAGTGTGCATCGCACAGTGGATCACAACCGCGTTGGTGCCTTCGTAGTGCGGGCGTGTGATGCTGCGGATGTATTCGGGAGACATGGTGTTGGCGAAGCACTCATTGTGGATCACGACATCGAACCCTTTGGCCCATTCGGGGTCGCTGTAGAAATCAATCTCGGCTTCTGTGCCGGTACCGCCCTCGTTGACGACCGTCCATTTTGCTTGCACCCCACGTTTCTCCATCGCCAATTGCATCGCTTTGGTTTGGAAGTCGTAGTCATGGCAGCAACCGCTCGTGATGAGCAAGATGTTTAGCGATTCCTTTTGCTCCTCGGCTGTTGCCTGGCCGAGGCAAAGCGAGCAGAGCAGCAATCCGAGGACGGCATAAGTTTTCATGGCAATTCCGTGGTCGACAGTTTGGGACGGCGCGTAGGTTCAGCCCAAGTCGCGATGTTGTTGGTGGCGAAGGGACACAAACTTAGAGTCGGTCGTCGAGTTCAACCGGTTCCATGATTTTGGTGTTGCGTTCGACGGCAACAACGGTAGTCCGCTGTCGCAAGCCGTCGCGACTTTCAGCCGTCACTGGGAGGACTTGTCGCTTATCCGGTAACTCCATTCGAACCGTGAACGAGCCATCCTCTTGGAGCTTGACCGGGCGTCCCGCCACCATCACTGACGCGGAAGACGCTGTCTTGCCGAAAATGATTAACTCCGCATCAACTTTGAACGGGAGTTTACCCTGACGCAACAAAGTCGGGTCAGCGACCGTTTGTCCCTGCTCGCGTCGTAGCGGCATCGGGCGATGCAATCGCTCCTCAAAGATTTCTCTCAGGTCACCACCGTCGGTATCATAGCCGCCGCTAAGCGAATAGATTCGCTCGTAATCCTCGGCGATGTCTCGCCAGTGTTCGTCAAGGCGTTCACATTCACCTGGGCGTGGGGTTTCGATGATGTTGCTGCGGCAAAGCGTGTAAAATTCGCCGTTGTCGGCCAGGTAACCGACCAGCACGCGATATCGCGACGGCGGGTCATCGACATCGATGTACCAATTGTCGACACCACCGTGAATCGTAATGTCTCGCTCAACGCTTTCGGCGTTGTTGTTGCTGACATCCGCGACGGTCAGTACTCGCAGCGTGGGGACGGCCGTATGCCATCGCTCGGCCATGGCTGATCGAGCACGCTCCACACTGGCACGTGTGATCTCCCAGCTGGCTTGCAGCCAGAAGGCATCACGGACCAACAGAATGACTCGGTCTTGGTGTTGATCCTGAGCTCGATTCCGTTTTGCTCCTCGATTCACCGCAGCTCCGCCAACTAGCATCCCTGTTGAGAGATCCTTGTTACGAGCCATCGTCTCGCGTCGCTTGCGGATTTGAGCCCGGATTCGCGCCGTTTTGGCGGAAATCTTTGGCTCCGGCAATTTGGGCATCGGCTTGGATGTCGCGGATTGTCCACTGCTCTTGGGCGATTTTGTACCTTTGGCTGACTTCGCAGTGGAGCGGGTGGTGGTACGAGCTTTCGCGGTTACCGAGCCAGCTTTTTCGCTAGCATTGCTGCGGCTAGATTTGGCGGAGGTGGGTGTCTTCGCCGTTTTGGATTTGGTTCTAGGAGAGTTGGACTTGCGTCGTAGGCGACGCTGAACCTTCTTGATTTCCTCCACCAGTTCGGCTTTTTTCATTCCGTGCCAGCCAGGAACCCCGTAGGTTTTTGCCAAATCTGCCAAATCGCGACGCGTCTGAGCTTTCAAGTCTGCGGTCGTAATCACCTGCACCTCCCAAAATCCGGAACAAACCAATGCCGAAGTAGGCACGGGCCGAACCATTGATGTCTACTCTTGCCAGCGGGTCATACTACGATGAGTCCGCCCCTCCACGTCTTGTTCTCGTCCTCGCTTCCCGGTGACGGTAGGATCCGCAATGGCTTAGCGTTGGCAGGCTGTTTGTTCAGCGTTGGCAGGCTGTGACCAGGCGGGGAACCGGTTAATAGTGATTGATCAGAGGCGGTTTTATCTCAGGCGGCAAACTTCGGCGTTTTTTGCTCAAAGTGTGCTCCCCGAGTTGTGTATGTAGACCTGCTCAAATCGTACTAACGGCACAATCGTCACCAGAAACATTATGGCAAGGGCACGCAAAAAGTTCTAGTCGCTGCTTCAGTGTTTTTGAAGAATGGTGCGTAAATTGCTATCAAAACGTCGTGAAAACCGGTAGAAAACCGATTTCTTCCCGCGTCTTCCAGGCCACGCTAATCGGTTTTTTTTAAGGGTCTGAAGGCAGACGGCCTGGACGGTTTGTGGTATTCGTCGGTTCCCGGCCTTCAAAGGCAGAGTTCGCGTCGTTGGTGGTGTGTCGGCCAGTGGTGGCACGATCTGTCTGCCAGTGGTGTGGTTTCCGCTGTGATCGCTGCTTTGGCCCCGCCGCCCGGCGTGTGGCAGCCGCCCGGTTTGCGGTTGCGAGGCTTTTTTTGGCGAAAATGGGTGCGGCGATGGGTCGCTGCCTTTGTTTTCGGGTGAGGCAAGTGTCACACTTTCCGCTGCCGATTTTAACCTTCTTCGGTTTTTCGTGAGCAACACGGATTTCGAACGTGTTTGGGATCTACCGTGAGTAAACAGCCCCGATCTAAGCAATCTTCGCCGTCTGGCGAGGCGTCGCCGTCCGGCACTGGGCAGGTCGAGGCGCGGGCGGTCAGGGTTGCTGTTGACGGTCGGGCGGGGCGTTCGGTTGGTTTCCGGTACGCGGCTCTTGGGACAGAGTTAGCTGCTTGCACGCTGTTTTTCGCTGGCATCGGTTATGCGTTTGACAGGGCACGCGGGCATCAAAAGTACTATGCGACAGCCGCTGGCACGCTGGTTGGCTTTGCTTATGGGATGTTTCGATTCGTCTCGGAGGTGCAGCGTGGGTCCGGAGGCAAGTCATGAGCGATCTGAGCGTTGATAGCCAGACGTCGAACCGCTCGGTGCGGCGGCCGCATCGCGAATCCCTGCGTTGGACTACGATTGCCTGCGTCATCTCGTTTGGCTTTTTGATGGCGGTTCGATTCGGCTGGCCAGCGGTTTTTCGATGGTCTCCGGCGGATGCCGCGTTCATCGCGGTTGGCAGTTGGTTGGTGGCTTGTTTTTCCCTCGCTCCCGGCCTTCGAATGACACAGCATTCGAGCGGCTTTTGCCAAGTGTTGTTGTTCGGAATCGCAATTCGTTTGTTAGGGACCGTTGCACTCTTTTTAACATGCCGTTATCAATTGGCTTCATCGGCCGAAGTCATTGCCGGAATGACGATCGGTTGGTACGTGCTGCTGACCTTTATTGAGGTGTTCGTTTTCAGCCGCAGTCAGGCTGATTCGAATTCGACCAACGCCGTTGGTTCGGGGCCGGTTGACACCTGTCAATCGTCCCTTGAAACCGCTCGCACGCCAGAACAACAGAATATTTGAACCAAAATCAGACATGAACCTGTTGCTTGCCGCCGCCGATCCCGTCTCTCACGCAGTTCCGCATGCTTTGCATTCGACGCCATGGGAATTCCATGTAGGTGGACCTGACCTCAACGTGCCGGCCCTGGGGATCTCGGGCGGGATGTATCAGTTCTACGTGACCAATCACCTGTCGATGACGATGGTCACGGCGGTGTTGGTGCTGTTGGTCTTTTTCTACGTCGCAAAGCGAGTCAAGCCGAAGGGCGAGGGTTTGGACGCCTACAAGACACGCGGCCGGTTTTCGCAATTGTTTGAAACCATGTGCACCTTTGTACGTGACGAGGTGGTTAGGCCCAATTTAGGCGGCCTGACCGACAAATACATTTACTACGTCTGGACAGTTTTCTTCTTTGTGCTCTTTGCGAATGTCATTGGGTTGATCCCGATCGGATACATTCTGCAGTTGATCACGGGCGACCCCCACATGTCTCACTGGGGCGGGTCGGCGACCGGGAATCTGTCACTGAACGTGATGCTGGCGTTGTGCAGCTTCATTGGGATCATTTACGTCGGGATTCGCGAGACTGGTTTTAAAACCTTCATGGCCCACTTCAATCCGCTGGGTTGGGATGATCCAAAGATGTTGCTGATCGGCATTCCGCTCTACATTCTGGAGTGGATGGGTTTGTTTATTAAATGCACGGTGTTGGCCATGCGTTTGTTCGGAACCATGATGTCGGGGCACCTCGTGATTGCCGCCTTCGTCGGCTTGGTGTTCATGGCCCGCGAAGTTTCAACGAACTTAGCGTACGGGGTCAGTGTGGCGGTGATTCTGCTTGGAATCTTGCTGACGCTGCTGGAGTTGTTCATCTGCTTCTTGCAGGCGTTCATTTTCACCTTCCTGACGGTGTTGTTCATTTCAATGGTCGCCCATCATCACGACCATGATCATCCAGAAGAGCAGGAATTGGATGATGAGCACCAAATGGACATGGATAAGTTGATTGATCCGTCTCGTATCACCCCGATGTCTTCACCTGCTTAGTTATTAATTTGACCTTTAACCCTGGATGCCTGAATCCCCTAGTGGATTAGGCCCAATACAAGAGAAAGTTTTCAGGAGCGAACCGATATGTTTGAATTTGCGATGCTACTGGCTCAGACCGCAGACGAAATTGCGATGCAAGCCGCAACGAGCGGGTTTGGTAAACTCGGCGTTGGGATCGGTATGGGATTGGTCATTATGGGCGCCGGTTTAGGTATCGGACGTATCGGTGGTTCGGCCGTCGATGCAATGGCACGTCAGCCAGAGGCAAGCGGTACGATTGCCACGAATATGCTGATCGCCGCCGCTCTGGTTGAGGGTGTTTCGGTTATCGCTTTGATCCTAATGTTGATCCTATAGAGCGGTTTGGGCTTCTGGACCGTTGCGTTTTCCCTGATGGGTTCGCGGCGGTTCGGCGATCTACCGCTTTTTATCGCATTCCTTCGAGCTGATTTTGTTCTGCAGAGGCAAAATAATGTTGCTTTCACTCGGCCGCACTGGTGTGTTGGTCGCCATGAACTTGTTCGTGTTCGCTGCTCCGGTGGTGTGTCTTGCCCAGCAAGACGACGTCGTCGAAGAGCAGGCTGTTGAAGAACACGCTGATGGTGAAGAACACGCAGACGGTGATGAACACGCGTCTGGAGGTGACCACTCCGCTGGTGGTCATGGTGAGGATCACGCCGATGTGCCGCCTTTGCTGTCGTTCGACCTAGGTTCGGCTGTCATTAACCTCGCAATCTTTGGCGTTGTCTTTTTGGTTCTCGCCAAGTTTGTGTGGCCAGTGATTCTGGGCGGATTGCAAGCTCGTGAGGATAAAATCCACAGCGACTTGGAGTCGGCGGAAAAGGCGAATCAAGACGCCAAAACCTTGTTGTCTGATTACCAGTCCAAGTTGGATGATGCAGCAACCCAGGTTCAGGCAATGTTGGCGGAGGCAAGAACTGATGCCGAATCCAACAAGCAACGGATCGTCGAAGAGGCGAAGGCTGAAGCCGAACGTCAGCGTGAGCGGGCAGTCGCGGATATTGAAACAGCAAAGAAAGTCGCATTGTCGGAATTGGCGGGTGAGACCTCGGACATGGCGATTAACGTCGCCAAACAAGTGGTCGGCCGCGAATTGAAACCGGAAGATCACGCCGATTTGATCCGTCAGGCACTGGATCGATTGCCAAGCAACAACTAGAGCGCAACAGCTATGGCCGAAGCCGCAACACATGACACGGTGCTAGACACCGGAGCCGAACAGCTGGGCAAGACCTACGCGAGAGCGTTGCTAGGCGCAGCCCAAGCAACGGGCGCTGTTGATGAGGTGATCGAACAACTCGATCGGCTTGTTGATGAGTGCTTAGCTAGTTCGCCTGAGTTGAAATCCGCTTTCGCTTCACCGCGAATTGATGAAGCGGAGAAGGTGCGAATTATTGATCGGCTTTTCGCAGACGATCACCATCCGATACTCGTCAAGTTCATGAAGGTCATGGCGGGACGCGGTCGACTCGGTTATCTGTTCGCAGTCCGCGACGCGGCGGATGAGCTTCATGATGAAATGCTCGGCCGTGTGGTGGCTTCGATTCGAACTGCTGTGCCTTTGGATGATGCATTGCGATCGAAGATCAGCGACCAGCTTGGGTCGTTGATGAGCAAGCAAGTACGCCTTCGAGAATCGGTTGACCCCGACCTGATCGGTGGCATGGTGATCCGAGTCGGTGACCGGGTCTTTGACAGTAGTGTGGCGAACCGCTTGGATAAAATGGCTCGCAGAACCCGCGATGGGTTCTCCAGTCGAATCCTGCATCAGTTCAATCAATTTACATCGGAATAGGTTTTGTTAAACGAACCAGGCATTGGTCTGGTTGGGATTACCATCAACCGCGTCGATCACGAGATCGGCTCTCACCATCGAATATAGATTCATGAAATTTAGCAGTGACGAAATCGCTTCGGTCTTGCAGCAAGAGATCGAACAGTTCGATAGCAAGATCGACGTCCGCGAAGTCGGGACCGTGTTGGAAGTTGGTGACGGAATCGCCCGCGTCTATGGTCTTTCCGGCGTCATGGCCGGGGAGATGGTCGAGTTCCCCAACGGTGCCATCGGCTTGGCGTTCAATCTCGAGGAAAACTCGGTCGGGGTCATTATCCTCGGCGATTATTTGACGATTGAGGAAGGCGACGAAGTGAAGTCGCTCGGCACTCTGTTGTCTGTCCCGGCAGGTGATGCGGTCGTCGGCCGTGTGCTTGATCCGCTCGGTAACCCACTTGATGGCAAGGGGCCTGTGCAGACAGATGTGACCCGCCCTGTTGAAATCATCGCAACCGGCGTGGCGGAGCGGCAGCCGGTTAGCGAGCCAATGCAAACCGGTATCAAAGCGATTGACGCGATGACGCCGATTGGTCGTGGTCAACGCGAGCTGATTATTGGCGACCGGAAAACTGGTAAAACGGCGATCGCAATCGACGCGATTATCAACCAAAAAGGCAAAGACGTAAAATGTTTCTACGTCGCGATCGGCCAGAAAGACTCTTCCGTCGCTGGTGTGATTGATTCTTTGGAACGCAACGGGGCGATGGAGTACACGACGGTGATTGTTGCCGGTGCTTCCGCACCCGCAACGATGCAGTACGTCGCTCCTTATGCCGGTACCGCGATGGCTGAGCATTTTATGTTCAACGGTGGTCACGCCCTGGTCGTCTACGATGACTTGAGCAAGCAGGCGACCGCTTATCGGCAGATGAGCTTGTTGATGCGGCGACCGCCGGGACGCGAGGCTTATCCTGGCGATGTGTTCTACTGCCACAGTCGTTTGCTGGAGCGTTCTGCAAAGTTGTCAGATGCTCTGGGCGGCGGGTCGATCACTAGCCTGCCGATCATTGAAACACTCGAGGGTGAGGTTTCTGCCTATATCCCAACCAACGTGATTTCGATTACTGATGGTCAGATCTACTTGCAGCCCGACCTGTTCTTCTCTGGTATCCGTCCAGCGATGAACGCCGGTATCTCGGTCAGTCGTGTTGGTGGTGCGGCTCAAGTGAAAGCGATGAAGAAGGTTGCCGGTGGTCTGCGATTGGACTTGGCGGCATTCCGTGCCTTGGAAGCATTCGCCCAATTGGGTACAGATCTCGATGCTGCTACGCAGGCTCAGTTGGATCGTGGTTACCGGATGGTCGAGTTGCTCAAGCAACCGCAGTACGAACCAAAGAACGTTACGGATCAAGTGCTGGGCTTGTACGCCGGGACAAAAGGTTTGATCGATGATGTTCCGGTCAAGGCAGTTCAGCAATGGGAAGTCGACTTCTTGCAGTTTGCCCGCGACAAGCATGGTGAATTGATCAACTTGCTAGACGAAACCAAAGACCTGACTGATGAGGTCGTCGAGAAATTGGAAGCCTGCATCGCGGACTTCAAAAGCGGTTACAAGCCCGTCGTGAACGACGGCTGATCGTGTTTGTTCGATAAAGCAGATTCCCTGAGAGTACCGCACACCAATGGCCAACGCACGAGCCCTCGATAAACGACGAAAGTCAATTCGCAATATCCGCAAGATCACGCGGACAATGGAATTGATTGCGACGGCACGCTACAAGAAAGCGATGGACCGCGCGAATGCCGTTTCGGCTTATACCGATCGGTTGAGCCAAATCGTCAATAGTTTGGCCGCCGCCGGGACGGAGGTTCAACATCCACTGCTCGAGCAGCGGGAGAACCCCAAGTCGGCCCGGATTTTGGTCTTGAGCAGCAACCGCGGATTGTGCGGTGGTTACAACTCAAGCGTGTTGCGGACAACGCTTCCACAAATCGAAGAACTGAAGCGTTCGATTGGGGAGGTCGGCGTTGATGTCAGCGGCAAGCGAGGCATCGGTGGCTTGAAATTCCGCGGTGTGGAAGCTGACCGACAATACACACAGTTTGAGGACCAGCCAGCCTACGACGAAGTCGAGAAGATCGCGTCGGGCTATTTGGAACAGTACATCACGGGGCAAATGGACCGCTTGGATGTGGTCTACACCCGATTCGTTAGCACCTCGAAGCAGATTGCGACCATCGAAACTCTGTTGCCGCTGGGATCGCTCGAAAGCGATGATGCGAGCAAGGATTTAGGTGGCGAGGGAAGCGGCGAATACGAGTTTTTGCCCTCCGCTGAAAGCATTCTGGAAGAAGTTGTTCCGACCAGTTTCAAGACAAAGTTGTTCAAGTGTTTTCTCGATTCCGCAGTCAGTGAGCAAGTCGCTCGGATGATTGCGATGAAAGGTGCGACCGAAAGCGCCGGAGACATGATTAAGCAACTTTCAATGACTTACAACCGAGCCCGTCAGAGTCAGATCACGGGCGAGATTATGGAAATTATCGGCGGTGTGGAAGCTCTCGAATCCTAGTTTTCGATTCGCTGTCACCGTTCATCTGAATACACCATCACTACCTAGTAACGACGATCGTCATGTCCACCGCTACAGAAAATAATGTTGGCCGCGTCACTCAAGTCATTGGGTCGACGTTCGATATTGAGTTTCCCGAAGGTCACATGCCGCCGATTTACAATGCGGTCACGATCGATTCGGAGCACAAAGGCGTCACTATCAAGCTGACCGGCGAGATTCAGCAGCACCTCGGTGGTGGTCGCGTGCGAGCGATCGCACTCGGCAGTACCGAAGGGATGATGCGAGGCTTGGATGTGGTCGACACCGGAAAGCCGGTTACGGTTCCCGTCGGAACGGCGACGCTCGGACGAGTGTTCAACGTCCTCGGCGATGCGATCGATCAACGTGGTCCGGTCGAAGCCGACGATCGTATGCCGATTCACCGCTTCGCTCCTCCAGTTAACGAACTGTCGACAAACACCGAGGTGTTTGAAACCGGGATCAAGGTGGTTGACCTTCTGACCCCGTTTGTTCGCGGCGGTAAAGCTGGATTGTTCGGTGGAGCCGGATTGGGCAAGACCGTGATTCTGACCGAGTTGATCGCTCGAATTGCCAGCAGCCACGGTGGTTATTCAGTTTTCGCAGGGGTTGGCGAGCGAACCCGTGAAGGAACTGATTTGTGGCTGGAAATGCAAGAAACTGAGATCGGTGACACCGGTCGCAAGGTTATCGAGCAAACCTGCATGGTCTTCGGTCAGATGAACGAGCCACCAGGGTCGCGTCTTCGTGTGGCACTTTCAGCGCTCACCATGGCCGAATACTTCCGTGATTCAACGGGTGCCGACACACTGCTGTTTGTTGATAACATCTTCCGATTCTCACAGGCCGGCTCGGAAGTGTCCGCGCTTCTGGGACGGATGCCGTCGGCGGTGGGATACCAGCCAACATTGGCGACCGAGATGGGTGCGTTGCAGGAACGAATTACCTCGACCAAGAAGGGTGCGATCACGTCCGTGCAGGCAGTTTATGTGCCTGCGGATGATCCGACCGACCCTGCTCCGGCGACCGCATTTGGTCAGCTTGATGCATTCATCTACTTGGAACGATCCATTTCGGAGAAAGGGATTTATCCCGCGATTGATCCGTTGGCATCGAATTCGCGGATCTTGGATCCACAGTACGTCGGTGATCGCCACTACGCGATCGCTCGCCGAGTCCAAACCATCTTGCAGCGTTATCGCGAACTGCAAGACATCATTGCAATTCTCGGCGTCGACGAATTGAGCGAAGAAGACAAGATGGTCGTCCATCGTGCTCGCCGAATCGAACGCTTCATGAGTCAGCCGTTCCTGGTTGCAGAAGTCTTCACTGGAAAGCCGGGGGAGATCACTCCACTCGCCGAAACGATCCGCAGCTTCGAAGAAATCTGCGAAGGAAAGTGGGATCACTTGCCTGAGCAAGCCTTCATGTACGTGGGTGCTGTCGAGCAAGCCGAAGAGCAAGCCAAGAAGATGCAGGATAAATAGTCATGTCACTTCGTTGCGTTGTCGTTACACCTGAAAGAACCGAATTGGACCGTGAAGCAGATCATGTTTCGCTGCCGATGTTCGATGGTGAATTGGGTGTGCTGAAGGGGCGTGCTCCATTGATCGGTCGGCTTGGTTACGGAACACTGCGTTTGCAGACCGCTGCTGGGCCCGAAAGATACTATGTGGATGGTGGCTTCGCTCAGGTTGAAAACGATGTTGTGAACATCTTGACCAGTCGAGCGATTCCTGTTGACTTGCTGGATAGTGATGAAGCCCGGTCCGAACTGGATGCGGCTCAAGATATGTCTGGTAAGACGCCTGAGGAAATGCAAGTCAAAGAGCTTGCGACACGGCGTGCTCGCGGCAAGGTTCGAGCCTCGAAGTGAGATAGCTCGGGCCTCGAAGTGAGATAGCTCGGGGCTACTCGTGTGAGGCGACTGCTCCGCCATGCTGGTGAAAGTCGGACGCCGTTGATACTTCGGCGCAGACGCGGTTTCGGGTGTTGATGAAACCGCGCCCTCATTCTCACGCAAGGGCGGCCGAGAGATGACTGACTCGGTCGACCGCTTGCTAGGTTGCCGTCTGCCGGTCCCGCGATCTTTTTACCAGGGTCTACTTGAGTCCTGCGCCGCTGGGACGTCGGCCGATCGCCCCTCGAATGCCGAGTTCACGTGGGTCCCGAGCGATTTTGTCTGAGAAGATGCGGACATCGTCAAGGATCGGTCGCACTCGAGCGCTTGCTTGTTCGATGTTTTCGACGGTTCGTCGTATCTGCCAATACAGTTCATCATCCCGCAGCAGTCGTTGCACCGTTCCGTCGCCGCGATTGAGTGATTGGCTAAAGGTTTCGACCTCGTTCAGAGTTCCTTCCAAACGGGTCAATGTCCGCAAGAGTTGATTGGTGAACTGATCACTTTGGGCCGCCAGCGGATCGGTGATTTCTTTCAGATTGCCGACTGCTTCTTCGGCAACTACCCCTACCCTTTCAAATTGGTTTCCAGCATTCTCGAAGGTCTGCATGGTCTGCTTGGTCGAGTCGAGTGTCAATCTTGCGTCATCGATCAAATTCGGAAACTGTTCGATGGAGCGTCGCAGATCGGCTTGCAGTTGTGGATCGCCGACGATCGTGCGAATATCCTCCATCGTGCCTTCGAATTCTTGCATGGCCGAAATCGCTTGATCGGCAACCGACTGAAATCTGGAATCATTTCCGCCGAAGGTTTCGCGAACTTGGCTTGCCAACTGGTTGACACTTTCACCTGCCACAGTGATCGATTCACCTGCCGAACGAATCGCCTCGAAGGTTTCGAGTAGGTCTTTCTCCATCTCGAAAAAACTTTCTGCCTTGCTGCCGTATTTGAGGAACTCACCGTCGGTATAAGGCGAGCTAATGATTTCGTTGTGTTCGCCAAATACTGAATCCAGCTTGGTTTGATCGGCCCGAACGAATTCCAGTTTGGCATCCCCCGTGACAAAGTTACCCGAGGTGATTTGGGGTAAGTAGTTGTGGGTAATGGTTTGGGCTGCATTCATTGCCAGCGTTACCAGCACGCCCCCTTCGTCTCGCAGCGTGATGCTATCGACTCGCCCGATCCTGACGCCGTCACGAAGGACTGGCGTATTCGCCCCGATGCCCTCCGCCGACGGAAAAACAATCGAGAGTGAATAATCACGTTGCAGCACACTCGGGAAAGCGCCGAATAGAAACGTCAAAATGATCCCAATGCCAATGGCAGAAATCACCAGTACGCCGACGCCGAATCGAAGTTTGTTTTCATCCATGAGAGTTCAATCTGGTGTTGTCACAACGAGTGACGGAGTCAGTTAAAAGGCTGCCTGTTGAGCGAGTTCGTTGAGGCGTTCCCCTGCCTCGCCGCGAACAAATTGCCGTACGCGGCGATCTTCCGCGTTTTCGAGTTCACTGGGTGAGCCGTCAAAAAGTATCTGTGCTTCTTCGTCTAATAAGCGAGTGCGTGGATAAAACATCAAGACGCGATCAGCCACTTTGCGGGCCGTTCGCATATCGTGTGTGACGACCACGCTCGTGACTGGATAGCGTCTGCGGGTTTCCAGGATCAGCTCATTGATGACGTCACTCATGATGGGATCCAATCCGGTTGTCGGTTCGTCGTAGACGAGCACTTCCGGGTTCAGGATCAGGGCTCGCGCTAATCCGACGCGTTTTCGCATTCCACCGGACAGTTCGGCTGGACGTTTACGGGTCACGTTCTTTGGTAGACCAACTTCTGCCAGGTGTTGGAGAACTCGTTCGGAGGTTTCTTGATCCGAGATTTTTTTGATCTGCCGCAGTGGGAAAGCGACGTTATCAAAAATCGACATGCTGTCGAACAAGGCTGCGTTTTGGAACACGAACCCAAACCGTCGCCGGGCGAGTGTGATCTGTTCTTGATCCATGGCGTTTAGATCGATCCCGTCCAGCAGGATGTGGCCCGCGGTGGGGCAGATCAAACCGATCAGCGTCTTCATGAAAACTGTTTTGCCGCAGCCGCTCTCGCCAATCACGGCGACGGTTTGCCCTCTTTGAATCGTGACATTGATGTTCGAAAGTATTTTTTGGGTGTCGAATTGCACGGACACATTGCGAGCTTCAATCAGTGGTCGATTTAAATCACTGATGTCGGTGCCCTCGTCGTTGGTTTCGGTCGCCGCATTCACAGGAATGACGTTCCATTGGGGTAGAGCGAGTAGATCGAATTCAACACGATGGTCAGAAACAAATCGACTGCCAGAATGAGCACAAAGGAATAGACGAATGCAGTGGTTGCCGCTTTACCCACGCCATCAGCGCCCGGCTCGCAGTGGAAACCGCGGTAGCAGCTTACGATTGCGATAATGCCGCCAAAGAAGATGCTTTTGAAAATACCACTAAACAGATCGAATCCGGTGACCCCTTCACGCGAGTGGTTCAAGTATGCAGCGTGGTCGATTCCGAGGATTACAACGCTGTAAAAGTAGCCGCCAACGATTCCCATGAAGTCCGCCATGATCGTTAACGCGGGGATCAGCAGAATGCAGGCTAGGAACCGCGGGACGACCAGATAATGAATCGGATCAGCGCCCATTGCTGTGAGTGCGTCGATCTGTTCGGTGACCCGCATCGTGCCAAGCACGGCTGCCATCGCGCCACCCACGCGACCGGCCAACATGGTGGCGGCCAGGACGGGACCTAGTTCTTTGACGAGCGTGCCATTGATCACCGCCCCGAGACGACTATCCAATCCGATGGCGTGAAACTGTGCGTAGCTTTGCACAGCAAGGACCATCCCGATGAACGTTCCGGTTAACGCGACCACTGGTAAACTCAAGGCACCAACTTGATAAAAGTTGATCAGGACGGTTCCGCGGCTCGGTAATCGCGAAAACATCCAGCGAAGCATGTGCCAGGTAAAGATTGCCATATCGCCGATAGCGACAATCCCATCCACAACGGCACCACCCCAATCATTCACCCAGCGAACGAACGGTGTCTGCTCATCCGCAGGAATGCTCGAGATTGAGGCGGCTGACTCTGACAATGCTCTCTACCTTTCGAACGCGCAGATGGACCCACAGTCCTCGTTCGATTTTATCGGTCAGAGAGTACGCAACGATTAGAGAAAAGAATCAGGCGTATTGAAGTCGGGGGTCATCCAGCCCCAATCGCTTCATTTTTTTATAGAGCGTGGTGCGATTGATATCCAATCCCTCTGCGGTCGCTGCTCGATTCCAATTGTTAACACGCAATGCTTGCAAAATGATCTGGCGTTCTGGGCCAGCCAAAGCTTCTCGCAATGTTTTTCCGCTGACATCACCAAGATTGACACCAGCGGAAGGTGTCGCGGCTGCAGGTCCCTGAAACTGATTCGTTTCACGGCCGGTCAACTCGGGGGGTAAATCATCGATGGTTAGCAGGCTATTTCGAGACAGCAACACTGCACGCTCAACCACGTTTTCGAGCTGGCGGACATTGCCGGGCCAGCCGTACCCCTGCATGACTTCGATTGCATCAGCATTGAATCCTTCAACATCCCGCCCGCATGTTTCGGCTGACTCTCGGATGAAGTGCTCGGCCAGCAGTGGGATGTCACTGGCACGTTCGCGGAGTGACGGCAAGACGATGTTCACCACGTTGACGCGATAGTAAAGGTCTTGTCGGAAAGTGCCTTCGTGAACGGCCTTTGCCAGGTCCTCGTTGGTGGCCAAGATGACACGCGTGTCGACTGACTGCGTGACCGTGCCACCGAGTGGTTCGAATTGAAACTCTTGCAGAACCCGCAGTAACTTGACCTGCATGGCGGGAGTCGCTGTCCCAATTTCGTCCAGGAAAATTGTGCCTCCATCAGCCAGTTGAAACTTTCCGGCCTTATCCTGGTTCGCGCCGGTAAACGCTCCCGAGACATGCCCAAAGATTTCGCTTTCTAGCAGTGTATCTGGCAGTGCCCCGCAGGCTACTTCCACGAATGGTCCATTGCGACGTGCACTCCGAGCGTGAATGGCTCGAGCGATCATGCTCTTGCCGGTGCCGTTCTCGCCAGTGATGAGGACGGAAGCTCTGGCATCTGCGATGCTGTCAATGACATCGAAGATTTTGAGCATTCGATAATCATGACTGAGAATATTTTCTAAACCGCTGCGTCGATCCAACTGTTGGCGGAGGATCTCGTTCTCACGCGAAATCTCTTTTTGTGCGACGGCTCGGCTAATCGCAAGCGTGAGCTCTTCGTCGATTAGCGGCTTGGTCAGCAGGTCGAAGGCTCCGGCGCGAACAGCTTGCACCGCTGTCTCTGGGGTGCCATATCCTGTGACGACCAAGACGGCTGTATCTGGATGGCGTTTACGGGTGTGCGCGATGAGATCGAAGCCGTCCTCGTTTCCTAATCGCAAATCAGTGATCACCAGATCAAATGCTTGGTTTGCCAAACAATTCTGGGCAATGGTCACGTTTTCGGCTGTCTCAACTTGGTGCGACATTTCTCGCAACCACTCTGCCATCGATTCGGCAAGGTGACGGTCGTCGTCGACGAGCAGAATGGAGGCTGAGTCAGACATTCGCGTGGCGTTCGGCTCAAGAAGGCGGTGAAGTAAAGAAATCCACCGATATCTAGGTTACGGATCCCCCCGGGTCAAAAACCCGACTGCTCGAATAACGCTCTCTTTGCATGGGATTTACCTCTTCGTGTTCGCTCGAAGCCCGTTCAATCCCCCATTGGGGACAACTTCAACGGTTTTTGGCGAGTTCTGCTGGCTACAACAGAGGCATTTGTCCTGGCAGGGAAACGTGTGAACAAGACGACGTTTCAGGAGAGGTAACAATCCACCGCTGCGGTCGCCTTTTGAAAGGGGGCAAGATCAGCCGATCGGTTCTCGCTTGCCATTTCACGAGGGGAGTACTTGCGGCTTAGCGTCTTGTCGCTGCTGCATGAGTTGTTCGGATTATCCGTTCAAAAACGATTGCGAGAGTCAAGGTTCGTTTTGAATGTATGCATCGGGACCGCCCGCCGACGCGGTGGCGTCCGTTTCCTTTGACCTTGTTTGACTGCAATCAGAAGATCGGGTTCATGGAAATCGCACATGCAACAGTAGCGAGCGTTATTTCTTGCTGTCACGCTACGACGTCACTCGTTGTTTTCGATGGACCATGCTGGTATTCGTCACCCGAAAAAAGGCGGAACGCTTCCTCGTTTCGAGTGTTCGGCAATTCATGCAGTACGATTCATGCAGTGCGATTCATGCAGTGCAATGGACTAACCGATCATGTCGCAACCGACCCATGGTTGCAGCACTTTTGGCACAGCGATGCGGCCATCAGCTTGTTGATGGTTCTCGAGAATCGCGATCATGGCGCGGCCTGTGGCGACTGCGGTCCCATTGAGTGTGTGGGCGAATTGCGTACCTTTTTTGCCGGTTGTTTTGAATCGCACGTTCAGTCTTCGGGCCTGATAGTCGGTGCAATTACTAGTGCTGGTGACTTCACCCCACTGGCCGTCGTCACCACGACCCGGCATCCAAGCTTCGAGATCAAATTTTCGATAAGCGGGCCCACCCAAATCGCCTGTCGCGGTGTCAATGACGCGATAGGGAACCTCCAACGCGTCAAAGATCTCGCACTCTAGGTCCCTCATGCGAATGTGTTCAGCATCGCTCTGGTCTGGTTTGGTGAAGGCAAACATTTCGACCTTGGTGAACTGGTGGACTCGGTACAGTCCTTTCGTCGCACGACCGGCCGCACCTGCCTCGGTGCGGAAGCAATGGCTCAGACCGCAAAGCCTCATCGGAAGTTCTGCATCCGTGATGGTTTGTCCGGCGAGCATGCCTCCCAGTGTGATTTCGGCGGTGCCCACGAGGTTCAGGTCAGTATTCTCAACACTGTAGATTTGTGTTTCGGGTCCGCGTGGGGTAAACCCGATACCCTTCAAGATTGGCGTCAGTGCCAAGTCGGGCGTCGAGATTGGGGTGAAACCGTGACCGGCTAAGAAGCTAATCGCAAATTGCTGCAGCGCGAGATCAAGCCGGACCGCCGCGTTCTTCAGGTAATAAAAGCCTGCGCCGCTGACCCGAGCGCCGGCTTCAAAGTCGAACAGGTCGTGTTGCTCACCGAGTTCGACATGGTTCAGCGGATTGAAGTCAAAGGTCGGTTTTGCTGTTTTTCCAAAGGAAATTTCGACTGCATCGTCTTCACCGCCGGTGGGGACATCGGGGTGCGTCAAATTAGGGATCGCCGAGATCAAGTCGCCGATTTCTGCTTCCAATTCGTCATGCGAATTTTGCGAGGCTTCTTTTTGGTGTCGGAGATCACGTCCCTTATCGATCAGAGCCTTTCGCGCATCGTCGTCCTTGCTCTTCGGGATTTGCTGACTCGTCTCGTTGGCTTGACGGTTCAAGTCCTCGGCTAGCTGGAGTTTCGTCAAGCGTTCAGCATCGAGTTCGATGATGCGATCGATATCACACGCAGTTCCCCGTCGCACGCAGTTGTCACGAACTAGATCTGCATTTTGGATAATGAATTTTCGGTCGAGCATAAGTCAGGCAGTCCGGGAAGTGATTAAGAGAGTTGGCCGATTTCGTCCCATAAAACCGCTGAGGCTTGAATGCCGCGATGGAAGTCTTGGACACGGAATTTTTCGTTCGGGCTGTGGGCATTGTCGTCCGACAGTCCCCAGCCAAGTAGCAGGCAGTCGCATTCCAACACATCTTGGAAGCACGTGACGATTGGTATCGAACCGCCTTCACGAATGAGTACTGGTGCGGTGCCGAAAGCTTTTTCAATGGCGTTTCGTGCTGCAGCCATGAAGCGACTCTCCGTGTCGGCGAGCATTCCCGGTGCGCCGTGGTCGGCTGTGATCGACCAGCGCACTCCGCGGGGTGCATGGGTTTGCAGATGCTGCTTCAGTTGTTCGGTCAGCTGTTTGGGGTCCTGATCTGGGACCAAGCGGAAGCTTATCTTTGCCGATGCGGTAGCAGGGACGATTGTTTTGGCGCCTTCGCCTTGATGTCCTGAGGTCAGTCCGTTGACATCAAAGGTAGGGCGTGCCCAACGCCGCTCGTCGGTGGTGTAGCCCTGTTCTCCGAACAGTTCATCGACTCCGATTGCTTTGGCGAACTGGTCGTCGTCCTGCGGAAGCTGGCTCCACTGCTCCCGTTCTTTCGGCGCTAACTCACGAACATTGTCGTAGTAGCCGGGGATCTGGATCCGGCCGTCTCGGTCGACCATTGACGAGAGTAGGTGACACAACCCAATCGCAGGATTCATTACTGACCCACCAAAGGAGCCGCTATGCAAATCCTGATTTGGTCCATCGACACGCAATTCGTAAGTGGCGATCCCCCGCAAGCCATACGTAATCGCTGGTTGACCGTCGGAATACTGGCCGCTGTCGCTAATCACGACGCAGTCACAGGCGAGTCGATCGCGCATTTGCGGTAGCATCCGCTCTAAATTTTCGCTGCCAACTTCTTCTTCCCCTTCGATCAAGAATTTTATCTGCAGTGGCAGCGGTTGGCCGGAGGAGAGCCAGTCGCAGACGCTGTGAACGTGGGTCAATACTTGGCCTTTGTCGTCTGTGGCGCCGCGGGCATATAGATTTCCATCCCGGACGGTTGGTTCGAAAGGAGGGCTAATCCATTCATCGAGTGGCTCGACTGGTTGGACGTCATAGTGTCCGTAAACCAGTACAACGGGGGCATTTTCCACCTCCGGAGTCTCCGCCAGCACCATCGGATGGCCTTCGGTCGGGATTAACTCCACTTTGAGGCCTGCGGTCGTGAACTTCTTGACCAGCCAATCGGCTGCTTCAGCAACCTGCTCGCGGCGGGTGCTGTCGCTGCTAATACTGGGGATCCTCAGCCATTCGGTGAGTTCCTCGAGGTGTCTTTCGGCCGAATTAGCCAATGTGTCCAGTCGTTCGGAGGAGTCTGACATGTTGAGAAAGCCCTGGTGTTTTCGAAAACGGGACTGCCGAGTGAGTTCCGCTCGCGCTACAATATACGCGGACCGCTGGGCAGGTGAATCACAGACAAACTGTTTAGCGGTTGATTCGAATCGAGACGCGAGGAGCTGGATCCGCAATGGCCGATCAGCAAACGATGGTGGCTGAGCCACAAGTTGAAACTGAAAAACAGCGAAAAAGCAAGGCAAAGAAGCAGCCTCGCTATCACGTCATCCTGTGGGACGATACGGACCATAGTTACGATTACGTCGTGCTGATGATGAAGCAGGTATTTCGGCTCCCGATTGAGACGGGATTTCAAATTGCCAAGGAAGTAGACAACCGGGGTCGTGCGATTTGTTTGACGACCACCCTGGAGCATGCCGAATTGAAACGTGAGCAAATTCATAGCTTCGGAAAAGATGAATTGATCGCTCGGTGCAAGGGCAGCATGTCGGCGACGATTGAGCCGGTCTGCGAATAACAATCTTCTTTTCTTTCTGATGTGCGCCACGCGGCGGCCAAACGACGATCGATATGAACGCAAAGCTCCGTGTGGCGACCCTAGGTTGCAAGGTCAATCAGTACGAAACCGAATTGGTGCGACAGGGCTTACAGAAAGTCGGCTATCGTGATTGCGGTGACGATGAATCGGCTGACGTCTGTTTGGTAAATACTTGTACGGTTACCAATGAGGGCGATGCCAAGAGTCGCCAAGTGGTCCGCCGAATGCACCGTCAAAATCCGGATGCGCGGATTGTTGTGATGGGTTGTTACGCTACTCGAGCACCGGATGAAGTCGCGACGCTGCCGGGTGTGGTGGAGGTCGTCACTGACAAGCGAGAGTTGCCTGATTTGATGACCCGGTTTGGGGTTGTGGACGTGCCCACCGGTTTGGATGGTTTTTCGGGACGCCAACGCGCGTACGTGAAAGTCCAAGACGGTTGTTTGTTGCGTTGCAGTTACTGCATCATTCCGCATGTACGTCCAAAGCTCACCAGTCGGCCACTCGAACATATCTTGGACGAAGTTCAACGATTGGCTGAGGCTGGGCACAGTGAAGTGGTGCTGACCGGAATCCACCTCGGTCATTACGGCGTCGATTGGAACCGAAACAAACCGAAGGAAGAGTGGGTTCGTCTCGCCCATCTGATCCGCGATCTCTGTGCACTGCCCGGTGACTTTCGAATTCGCTTGAGCAGCATCGAGGCAACCGAGGTGACTCGGGAACTGATAGCCGTCATGTCCGATCACGCTGATCGGATTGTTCCCCATTTGCATCTTTGTCTGCAGAGTGGCAGCGACTCCGTCCTGCGTCGTATGCGACGGCGGTGGGGAACAAAGATGTTTTTGGATCGGTGCCGATTACTACGCGAGTCACTTGTTCTGCCTGCCATCACTACTGACGTGATTGTCGGTTTTCCTGGTGAGACCGAGGCAGAATTTGAACAAACGCTTGCAACCTGCCGAGATGCCGGTTTCTCGAAAATTCATGCTTTTCCTTTTAGCCAGCGGAAGGGGACGCCGGCAGCTGAGATGGACGACCAGATTCCCAAGCAAATTCGTACCGAAAGAATGCAGAGACTGGGGCTGCTCGAGACAGAATTACGGGAGAGTTATTACCAGTCGCTAGTTGGTTTGCGCGAACAGTTACTGATCGAGTCTGCTGAACCAGCGGATGACGCCGGTACTTTGCTTCGAGGAACGACCGCTCGTTACGCACCAGCTGAACTGCTGCGTTACGGGGCGGCCCCGGAGACAGGAGTTTTGGCCGACGTTGAGGTCCAGTCCTCTGACGGAAACCGGCTCATCGTTACCTGACCGATGAATGATCGCGACCGGTCCGTTGCCGATGGTGCGTAGTGTTTAACAACAGGCTGGTGATCGTCCGAGCTGCGGTGTCAACGAGGAAAACGGCTCACTTGCGATGCGATCCGCTGACCGGGCGTTGGAGCTTGAGCCTGCGTTGAAGCTTCAGACTGCGATGGACTTGCTTGGACGTCTAACCCTGATCGGGCCGGTTCCGCATTTTCTCGCGGGCCCGACTCAGCACAGGGCCGATGCTATGTTCAGACATGCCGACGGCCGTGCTGATTTCCTGGTAGCTCTTTCCTTCCAGGTGGTACATTCGCACGATGCTGGCTTCCTTCGGATCTAGACGCGTCAGCAATTGCTCAACTTCTTCGACGCTTTCGATCCGCGTCGGCCTCTCTTCAAGGCTCTCGACCTCGTGGATCATGCCGGTAGGAATTGGTGTCCGCGTCCCAAGGCGTCGCACAATCACGCGGCGAGCGATCACGGTCAAATAGGTGGCGAGTGAGCAATTTCGCCTGAACCGTCGAAGGACTGCAAAGTCATTCATGATCAGTGTCATGAAGACATCGGCGACCAGGTCGTCACGGGTTGATTGATCGAGACTGATACCTCGAGCTTTCGCCGTGTGGTTCGCGACATGAACGACCAGTCCAACAAAACGGTCAGCAAAATCTTGCCAGGCACGCGGTGCCCGTTCGAGGCATCGCTGCAGCAGTTGTCGGTCGACTTCGGAGAGGCTCAATGGATAAGTACCAGGTCGCTAAAACGAGTTCAGCATTTCGATGAGATGGCTGTTTAAACCGACCAATGAATCGTCAACAAACGCTTTCGACGCGGCTTGGCGGACGATATTGCGGGTTCTGCCAATCATTTCATAGTAGGCACGCACCCTGTAAGTAGCAAGGATTGTCTGAGATCCGAGCCATTTACCACTCGGATTCTAATTGAATCCTCTAAATGCCCGCCGACGGCGTTGCAATTTTGCCGTCCTCGCGTTCGTGACGTAATTTTCGGTGGCGTTCCGTTTGCTCTCCCTTTGTACCCCGCATAATTCGCATGACCGATCCAAGTGCACTCAATGACTTTTCGGCGGAAAGCCACTCGTTACCGTTGGGAACACACGGTACAGCCGAATCGGGTGGAATGGTTGAGGAGGGCGACGGTAGGGTCGGCCAATTGCTTGCTGGCTTGCAGAAAATAGCGCCCAATCCCGAATCTCATTCTCCGTCAAATGAAACCCGATTTGAGAATCAACTCGCCTTAGTGCGTTTAGGAATGGCGACTTCGCTGTTCTATTCGCTGCGGACGAAGCACCCACCGACAGCTGCACATTGTCTTCGCGTTTCTCTGTACTGTTCGACTTGGGCAGTTCGACTTGGCTTGGACGAGATGACGCGTGATCGGTTGGAAGTAGCTGCGTTGCTTCACGACTTAGGAAAGATCGGCATCCCTGATCGCATTCTGCGAAAACCTGGCAAACTGACTGTCGACGAACAACTGACGATGGATTGCTGTCCTTCGCTAGGCTGCGAAATACTGCGTGGATGTACCAACGATGCAGAATTGCTTGACATCATTCGTTATGCAAGCACATGGTTCGAAAGCCGCCGTCATGATGAATCACCACGTCGAGATGCGATTCCGCTTGGCTCTCGCATGCTGGCCATTGTGGATGCGTTTGACGCGATGACGACGGATTCCGTCTATCGGCCAGCGATGAGTCGAGAACGGGCCATTCAGGAGCTGGTTGAGGGAAGTGGAACGCAGTTCGATCCGGAGTTAGCGCTTGAATTCCATCGGATGCTGGAAGAGCGGCCGGAAATGTTGCAACAAGTCGTGATCGATCGTTGGTTGCAACAGCTGAAACCAGGGCACGTCGATGGGATGTGGGGCAGTGGGTTGCCTAGCAATGACGCTCAAGTTTCAACCCGTGATCAACTCTTTTACCAACAACTCCTTGGGGACCTTCGAGAGGGCGTGATTTTCACCGATGGAGAGGGGAATATCACGCACTGGAATGGAATCATGGAGCAGTTGACTGGGATTGCTGCAGACGCGATTCTGAGCCAAAACTGGAGTAACGAATGTGTTCGGCTTCGCCAACGCGACGACGAGCAACCAGATGCTTGTTTAGTGAAGGATTGCTTGGCAAGCGGGGTGACGATCGCCCGTCCAATGTTGATTGAGCAACCAGATGCTGAGCCAACGCCTGTCCATGTGCAAGTCTCGCCTGTTGTCGGTGTGACTCGCGGAATCCATGGAACAGTGATTGTGGTTCGTGACCTCTCTGAGGAGGCTGTGCTGCGGGAACAGGTTGCTTCGCTGCATCATCAGTCAACTCGCGATCCATTGACCCAATCGGCCAACAGTGCTTGGTTTGACCAAGTGATCCAAGAGCATGTCGATATTGCGGACGAAGGTGGTCAGCGATTCAGTTTGATCACTTGTGATCTCGATCAGTTCAAAAAAATCAATGAGTCTTATGGTCACGCGGCCGGTGACGAGGCGTTGAAAAGCATCGCATCCATTTTGGATTCGCATTCCCGTGATGTTGATTTGCTGGCCAGGTATAGCGGTGAAGAATTTTTGTTGCTAACGCCGGGCTGTGATAACGCGATGGCAGCTAGGCGAGCTGAGGTCATCCGCAAGGCATTGGAGTCGTCTCCGCTGAGTAGTCTCGCTTTTGCATCGATGACTGCTAGCTTTGGCGTGACTGAGTATCAATCAGGTGACACCCCTCACACCATCATTGCCCGCTCCAAACGCGCGATGATGAGAGCCAAGAACAATGGGCGAAATCGGGTCGTGCAGTTGGGTTCCGGCATCAACAGCAATCAAGAACCCAACGAATCCAAGAAAAGCTGGTTCAGTTGGCTGAAATCCAATCAGGAATCGCAGGCCAGCGAGATTGAAATTATTTCGCCGGTTCCAGTTGATGTGACGATCGAGAAGTTGCGTGGCTTCATCGCCGATCACGATGCGGAAATCATCAACGTAAGAGAAAATCACGTTTCCCTAAAACTCAATGCGAGCTGTGGCCCGGGTGGCCGTCGCAGGGTCGATCAACGAATCGCGATGAAAGCTGAAATGACGCTCAGTGAGCTCGACATTGATCCCGCAAAGCCTCTCAGTTGTAAACGAACTAACGTGCACTTGCAGTTGCGGTCGGTTCGTAATCGGGATCGCCGCAGCGCCGAGTTGAACGACTGTTTTCGTCAGGTAACTGCCAGTTTGAACAGTTATTTGATGGGCCAGATTTTGACCGGCGAATCATCCTAACTGCCGAACGCTCAACCTCGCTTTTCGCCACCCTGTCTGCTCCAGCCCCTTCTTTTGCGGGATCTGGCTGCTCCTGGGCAGACCTTCTGCGGGGGGCAATTTGGCGTTTCTGGAAAGGAAAAACGTGAGCCTGTCGACGAAAACCTTCGGAGGCACTTGCCAGTTTGCCGCCGAGCGTTATGGTTCTTCATTGAAAACCTACCAGTCCCGCAAATGGAGCTTTTTTCGGCCATGGCCTACACTCTGCCCTCCCTCCCCTACGCGTATGACGCACTCGAGCCGCACATCGATGCCCGCACGATGGAAATCCATCACGGCAAGCATCATCAGGCGTACATCACGAAAGTGAATGCCGCGATTGCGGGAACCGAGCTGGAAAGCAAGTCGATTGAAGATTTGGTCGCTGACCTCGCTTCCGTTCCGGAAGACAAGCGGGGAGCTGTTCGGAATAACGGCGGTGGTCACGCGAATCACTCCTTGTTCTGGACCGTGATGGGGCCGGGAACCGATGCCGCCCCCACGGGCGACTTGGCTGCAGCGATCGACCAGGCTTTCGGGTCGCTGGATGCAATGAAAGAAAAATTCGCGGCTGCCGGAGCAACGCGATTTGGCAGCGGCTGGGCCTGGTTGTACGTCGATGGTGGCGAGCTGAAGGTCGGCAGCACTGCGAACCAAGACAGCCCATTGATGGGTGAGGCAGTTGCCGGAATTGGTGGAACACCGGTTTTGGGCCTGGACGTCTGGGAGCACGCCTACTACCTGAAC
>JAQWPZ010000169.1 GCA_029245125.1 Rubripirellula sp. | reverse complement strand
CAGAAAACGAAAACCTGCCGGCATTCGTTGCACTCTCACCTGGCTTGCCAGTCGTAGGACCCCAGCTATGGTCGAGCGCCTTCTTGCCCGGCCAGCACCAAGGGGTAGAAGTCGACACCAACCAAACCGAAGTTGAAAAGTTGATTGCCAATGTGCGACACCCTTCGATGAATCGGCAACAGCAGCAGCGACAACTGCAATTACTGCGGCAACTCAATGCCGAACACCTGGCAGCCCGCCCCGGGGAAGCGTCACTCGAAACGCACATCCGCGCGATGGAACTGGCGTTTCAGATGCAACGCGAGGCAACCGAGGCCTTTGATCTGAAGCAAGAATCAACCAACACCCGAGAGTCTTACGGCGACACAGAATTCGGCCGCAGCTGCTTGCTGGCTCGCCGCCTGGTGGAACGCGGTGTTCGAGTCGTTCAGGTGTTCTATGTCAAAGGGAATCAAAAGCAGCCGTGGGATACTCACACCAACAACAATGCGTCCCATGAGAAACTATGTGCAGATTCTGATCGTGGCACGGCTGCATTGCTGCAAGACCTGAAGAGCCGTGGCATGCTCGAAGATACGCTCGTGATCTGGGGGGGTGAGTTTGGACGCACGCCCTACGCCCAAGTCGACAAAAAGAAAAACACCGCCAAACGAGGGCGGGATCATCACCACACGGGATTCTCGATGCTGATGGCCGGTGGTGGTACTCGCGGTGGATTTACATACGGTGCGACGGACGAATTTGGCATGCACGCCGTAGAAAATCGAGTGCACGTGCACGATCTTCATGCAACGGTCCTGCACTTAATGGGAATCGACCACAAACGATTAACCTTCCGTTTTTCGGGACGCGACTACCGCCTAACCGACGTGCACGGTCGCGTCGTCAACGATTTACTTGCTTGAATCAACCACTCCTCATTACGAACTAGCCAATGCTTTCCTGCCTGCCCGAAATCGTCAGCCGGACCGCGATTCTCTTGACGCTGACGGTCTCGCTTTGCCTGCACTGCTCCGCACAAGATCGACCGAACATTTTGTGGATCACCAGCGAGGACAACGGCCCGCAACTCGGGTGTTACGGCGATCAATATGCTGACACGCCAAACATCGATGCCTTGGCAAGCAGGTCACTCTTGTACCGCATGTGCTGGTCCAACGCGCCCGTCTGCGCACCCGCTCGAACAACATTGATCAGCGGGATGTATGCAACCAGCTTGGGCGGTCACAACATGCGCAGCGGAGTGCAACTACCGGCAAAGCTCAAACTTTATCCCGAAGTGCTTCGGGAAGCAGGCTACTACTGCACGAACAACTCAAAGAAGGACTACAACTTTGCCGCAGAAGACGGTGGCTGGAACGAAAGTAGTCGCAAGGCACACTGGCGAAATCGCCCCGATCCCAACACACCCTTCTTCGCCATCTTTAACTTTACCGTCAGTCACGAAAGCAAGATCCGAACACGTCCACATCAACTCATTCACGATCCAGCAAAGGCACCTCTACCCGCCTATCATCCCGACACACCAGAAGTTCGCCAGGACTGGGCGCAATATTATGACAAGATGACGGAGATGGATCGTCAAGTCGGCGAGATTCTGAATCAGCTCCAGCAAGATGGGTTAGCCGATTCAACGATTGTGTTTTACTACGGCGATCACGGCAGCGGCATGCCTCGCAGCAAACGCTGGCCCTTCAACTCGGGTCTGCAAGTTCCACTCTTGCTGCATGTGCCAGAAAAATTCCGCGACCTCGCGCCAAGCGACTACCGCGCGGGCAGCGAAACCGATCGCCTTGCCGCGTTTGTCGACCTTGGCCCCACTGCGATCTCACTGGCCGGCGTCAAACCACCAACCAACATGCAAGGCATTCCCTTCGCCGGTCCCTACACAGGGAACCCAAAGCAATTTCTCTTCGGGTTTCGTGGACGAATGGATGAGCGGATCGACATGGTCCGCTCTTGCACGGACGGGCGGTATGTCTACATGCGTCACTTTTATCCTGACCGCCCCTATCTGAAACATGTTGAGTACATGTTCCAAACACCCTCCACTCGAGTGTGGAAAGAACTCTTTGATCAAGGCAAGTTGAACGAGGCTCAGGCAAAATTCTGGCAACCGAAACCGATCGAAGAATTGTTTGACCTTCGAAGTGATCCCGATGAAGTGAACAACCTGGCCGGGCAAGCGGAACAAGCAGAACGCCTGGCCGTGATGCGTGACGCCGTCAAACAATGGATGATCAAGACGAGAGACTTGGGCTTGCTGCCGGAAGCAGAAATGCACCGACTGTGCGGCGATAATCCACCTCGGTCCCAGGCATTGAAAAAACACGAATTCGTCCAACGCTTGGCTGACACAGCCTTCGCCGCGATGGATCCAAATGGAGCCACGCTCGATCAACTCATTGAGTGGACTGGCGATTCAGAGAGCGGAATTCGATTTTGGGCTGTCCGCGGGCTGGCCATCCGTGCCAGTGAATCACAGCAACGCGATGCCGCTCTGCGAGATTCGATGAGTGACAAGTCGCCAAGCGTCGCAATCGCAGCCTGCGATGGACTACTTGATTCAGCATGGAGAACCGAGGCGGTCGAGCAGCTGATTGCTTTGGCAGATGTTGAGAAATCAGGTAACTTCGCCGCGATTGCCGCATTGAACGTGCTTGATATGAACGCCGATCTGAACGCTGCTGAAAAAGCGACCATCGCCAAACTACCTCGCAAGGTTGCAAAACCGCCGGCACGGATGGGCGGCTATGTTCCAAAATTGATCAGCCACGCCACGCAGTGAGCAGCTCATTCAAGCTCCACTGGTGGCGTTGAAGCGAGGTGGCGTTCTATGATGCAGAGTTGGATCGGTGAGGTTTAGGCGTACTGGCGGCAATAAAACGACGCGAAGTTTCCCCCTGCTTGCCGACCGCCGCGGAAACGAATTCGCGGTGTGAGAACGTTTACGAACAATACTTCGACGGAATACGGTTCGATGGAAATCCTGGGCGGTCCTCTCTACGCAGTGGCAGGAGCCGGCGAATCGCATGGCCCGGCGGTGACCACCCTGGTGATGGGTTGCCCGCCAGGTATCTACTTACGCCGCGCAGCGATCCAAGAATTTTTGGATCGCCGACGCCCTGGCAGCAATCGCCATGGCACGCCGAGAAACGAAAAAGACAAAGTCGTCCTGCTGTCGGGGCTTTACCAGGACGATCATGACAAACTGCTCGGCGGCTCCTCACTGAGAACCGCGGTCGGGCCAGACGAATATCAAACAGAGTGCTTCGAGGAGGGCTACACGACCGGAGAGCCCATCTCCGCGATCGTCTTGTCAACTTCGAAGAAATCGGGCGACTATACCCAATTCGCTGGCCCCACAGGTGAAGTGAGACCAGGACACACCGATTTAGTGAAGTACCACAAGTCCAGCGGGTTCGTTGATATCCGGGGCGGAGGACGATCGAGTTATCGGGCGACAATTAGCGATGTCATCGGAGGTTCTATCGCACGGATCATCCTTCGCGAGATGTTTGGCACCGTCATCCTGACCTCCATTACACAGGTCGGCACGCTGCGGGCTGGAAAAACCCTGACACAGCATTTCCAAGATCTCGTCGCTGAATCTGGCAACCTCCAGATTGACCTAAAGGGGATCGAATCAATCGAATCCCAACTGGCCGACGCCGAAATCCAGTCCATTGATTCTGAATTCGCCACCAAAGCCGCGGACCTGATCAAAGAGACTCGGAAGGATGGGGATTCGCTCGGCGCGGCCGTCGAAGTGGTTGCTTTGAACGTTCCGCCGCTGCTTGGTGAGCCTCTGTACCAAAGTTTGAAGCTGCGACTGATGGGTTCACTCGGCGGCCTACACGCCGTCCAGGGATGCGAGATTGGGGATGGATTCCAGGTCGTCCAAAGGCGGGGAAGCGAGAATAATGATCCCGTTCGCTCCACCAGCTACGCTAGCAATCACCACGGTGGACTGCTGGGAGGCGTGACGACGGGAATGCCGCTCGTTTGCCGCGTTGGATTCAAGCCGACCTCGACCATCAATCAACCCCAGCAATCCGTACGGAAGAACCTCAGCGAAATTGACTTTCGACTCGACAAAGGACGTCACGATCCCTGCGTGGGCGTCCGCGCTGGGGTGACCCTTGAATCAAGGGTCGCGATCGAACTACTGAACGCTGCGATGATGCATCAATCGCAACAACTCGGCCCTGATCTATCGAAATTGTTTTAACGACCGACAAGCCCTTTCCACGCTGTAAGCCCTTTCCACGCTGGCAAGCCCTTTCCACGCTGGCAAGCCCTGACGGCGAAACCAATACCGACCCCCTGATTGCCCCAGATCCATCATGAGCGACGCTTCGATTCCTCTCCGTGTGGCCCTCGGCGGTGACCATGCTGGCTTTCCACTCAAGCAGGCGGTCTCAGCGAGGTTTTCACCCATGCTGACCGAGCTCATTGATTGTGGGGCTCACGACGAATCGAGTTGTGATTACCCCGACTTTGCAATCGCTGTTTCTCGCAGCATCCTGGCTGGCAAGGTCGACCGCGGAATCGTCGTTTGCGGCAGTGGCGTCGGTGTCAGCGTCGCAGCCAACAAGATCCCCGGCATCCGGGCGGCGATTTGTCATGACACCTATTCGGCTCATCAGGGCGTCGAGCACGATGACATGAATGTCCTTTGTATTGGCGGGCGAATTATCGGCTCGGAACTCGCCTTCGAAATCATCGAAGCATTCCTGGCGGCGACTTATTCACCCCAGGACCGACATGCTCGTCGCCTGGACAAGGTGCTGGCAATCGAACGCAACGGCCTAGACGCACTGAAATAGCAAACGGCTGGCAGACTGGATCCCCGCTGGCAGACTGGATCCCCGCTGGC
>JAQWPZ010000178.1 GCA_029245125.1 Rubripirellula sp. | reverse complement strand
TTTGATCGTGCGTCAGTCCGCACGATTCGCGGGCGGCGGTGATCACGGTATCGCATTCATTGCTGTCCATGAAAATCGCTGCCTCCAGCAGTTTGGGTTCTTCTTCCGCGGTCGCGGCCAGGAATCCATGCTTGTCGGCGTGGATCAGTTGACCGGGGGAGATTCGCTGCCCGAAGACTTCCACGTCGCAGTTCCAGCGGACGGGGCAAACGTGGGCGTGGCCAACGCAAAGTCGACGAGCGATTGCTTTGAAGCCGGCGTTTGTCATCTCGTCCACGTCTCGGATCGCTCCATCGGTGATCGTGCCTACGCAGCCTTGTGCGCGATGCATGTTGCTGTTGACTTCACCCCAAAACGAGCCGATGACACGCGGCTTGTCCAGGTCCTGAACCACCACGATTTTTGGAAAAGGTAGGCTGGCGACGTACCGCCGGTATTCTTCGTTCGCCGTCGCGACTTTGCGATGGTCCGGGTTGCTTGGCTCGACAACAACCGTCACCGCGTAACCGACCATCGGCCCCATCTGCGGCATGAAATCGCACGTCTCTTCAATGTTGAATCCGTCGGCGGCGTTGTCGCGATGCGTGATCTGTTCCCACCCGTTGTAGATCGTTGGGGTGTTCCAGCGTTTCAGTTTGAGAAGGTCAGAATAGGGAAGCATAAGAGTGGTGCGTCTTCTCGATTTAGGTGGCGGAGGGTTTTTCGGCGAGGTGTTTTGGCAATCTAGTATGCCGGACTCTGCATCGTGGGAGCCTGGAACGCTGTTGGTTTGATGGTCTGAAGTCTTATTATTGCCAGTGAAAGCAAGTCGAAACAGAATTGTGACATCTTGGTCAGGTTTCAGCGTAGGCTTCCGATTGAATTTTCATTGGGCTGCCAGTGGGCGAATGGTGGACTACCAGGCATACCCCCGGTCTTCGCGGCGAATCATTGCAACTCACTCGGTCTCGCTGGCGAGGTAAGCGTCGCGTAGTACTTGCATCGTGTGCTGAACTTGGATCCCTGATTCTTGTTTGGTCAGGTGATTGCTCAGTTGTGTCATGCAGCCAATATTGCCGGTAGCTACGACCTCGGCAGCGGTTGCGATGACATTGGACGCTTTTTGTTTCCCAAGCGATGCAGCGATTTCAGGTTGATCAATGTTGTAGGTCCCGGCAGAACCACAGCACAAATGAGCGTCATTGATCTCGCGCAGTTCCACGCCGGGGATCATCCGCAGCAAGTTTCTTGGTTCCGCACGCACTCCTTGCGCATTGGCGAGATGGCAAGCATCGTGATAAGCAATCCGCCTTGTTCGACCGAGATCCGGTGGTGTTTTTAAGTCACCTAGTTGCATCAAAAACGACGCGACATCTTGAACGCGATGGCGAAACGATTCGGCTTTCGCTTCATCCGCTGTTCCTTTCAGGATCAGATGGTATTCATGCATTCCCGACCCACAGCCTGCCGCATTGGTGACGATGGCATCGACGTCTTCAGGGAACGCATGCACGTTCTGCGACGCAAATTGACGTGCCTGGGGAAGGTTGCCAACGTGCCAACTTAACGCACCGCAGCAGCCTTGGTTTTTTGGCACCACCACTTCGACACCATTGCGATTAAGGACTTCAATGGTTGCGGTATTGATATCTGGATCGAGCACGCTCTGGGCGCACCCAGTCAGCAGCGCTACGCGGGCTCGCTGATTGCCGATGGCGGGATAATTTTCTTTCCAGTCTTGTTGTTTCGGTAGCCGTGGCGGTAGCAGGTCCAGCATCACCCGCATGCTGCGAGGCAGCAAGAATGACAGCGGCTTGGCCAGCTTTCCTGTTTTTGCAGCGAGGCGGAAACGCTTTGGATAGGGCAACGTGAACTGAGTCATCCAGCGTGTAAGACGCTGACTGAGCGAGCGTTGGCGTTTTGATTCGGACTGCGCCCGAAACGGGCTGATCAGATCGCGATACGGAACGCCAGATGGGCAAGCTGGTTCGCAGGCGAGGCATCCCAGGCAGGGGTCGATGTGGGGTAACGCAGATTCCAGCTCAAGGTTGCCTTCGAGGACTTCCTTCATCAGCACGATCCGCCCCCGCGGTGAATCAGCTTCTTGGCCGAGTTCCTTGTAGGTGGGGCACGCCGCTAAGCAGAAACCGCAATGCACGCAGGTGCTGATCGCATCAGCCATCTCCTGGCCAAGCGGTGGGTGTTGTTCGGGTTTGATTTCGTGCAGCATGAATCAGTGACTGGCGGTGAGATGTCGAGACTACTGGGAAGCAATCAATTCGGGGAAAGGCAGTTCTGGAAACTTTGCCGTCGGGTCCATTGCTTGCTTGATCGCGCGTTGCATTTGTGAACCAATGGCCATGCCTGCTCCGTTCTCGCTACCCAGCCAGCACGTTCCATTTCCACGCACCATCAACCCGGATAGCCCCAGTGATTGCAGCAAGGTATCGATCGATCGCAGGCGAGTGTTGCCAGAAACAGCGATCCAAACCAGTTGGCCTGCCAGTGATGCGTGGAGGGTGACGCCCTCGGCTGACTCGAGCGTTTCACAAAGTTGCTGCATCTTTGGCCCTGTGGTGGGCACTTTCAAAACCGTGTCGTGGGGGCCAAAGTTGAGTTCGCTGGTCTTCGCCCAGATCGACTCGGACAGCGGAATGTTGGTCACTTCCCCGCTCCATTCTGTCTGGATCTCTTCCGCGATTTGATCGTTGGCTTGCGGGGGACCGCCCAGTCGTAAATGAACGATCCCAGGGTCTGGTTGGTAATCAATCGCAAACAGTTCCCAGCGTGATTTCGCGACGCGAGCCATCCGTTGCCGAGCCAATTCGTGCGTGGAGCATTTAATCCCGAGTGACAATTGAGCCACCGGTTGCGGAAAAACCTTGAACGTTAGTTCGGCCATCACCCCGTATCGGCCTAGGCTGCCGACGAGCAGTTTAGGGATATCGAAGCCGGCGGCGTTTTTGACAACTTTGCCACCTGCTTCGATCCATTCACCTTCACCGCTAATGAATTTGGCGCCGAGCAAAAAATCACGGATGCCGCCGTAACGAAACCGACCCGATCCAGACAAACCGGCTCCCACTGCGCCGCCAAGGGTCGACCCTGCACCTGCTAGTACCGGATCAAATGGCAGGTATTGCCCGCGTTGGGCAAGCGTGTCCGTGATTTCGGTGAGCGGTGTTCCTGCGAGTGCTGTAAAGGTGAATTCGGAAGGTTCATATTCAGTGATGCCCGAAAGCCGGCGAGTGCAAACGAGTGTTGCGTCAGTCTCGCTCAAAGGCGGTTTCGTTCGTTGACCCACTGCGAGCACTCGCGGTGACGACTGGACCGCGTCACGCAGTTGCTCCAAGGATTCGGGCGTGTCGAGTGTTTGGTCTTCGCTCGGGTTTGGCCGAGTCTCGGAAGGTTCATTCACGACTGATCACTCCCGCTTTTTCAAGAGGATGGAGTCCAACCTTCGAAAGTGCTGGTGCCTCTTTTCCCGGGAACATTTTGCCTGGATTCGCGATCACTTTCGGGTCCATCGCTTCGCGGATCCGATGCATCATTCGGATCGTTGGTTCGTCGAACATTTCGGGCAGGAAGTCGCGTTTTTCCATTCCGACACCATGTTCGCCGGTGATTGATCCGCCCATTTCGATGCACAGTCTCGATAATTTTGCCGCCAATTCTTCGGCGCGATGCAATGCACCCGGTTGGCTACCGTCAAACATGATCAGCGGATGCAAATTGCCATCCCCGGCATGAAAAACGTTGGCCACTCGAATATTCGCTTCTGCGGAAAGTTGTTGAATCCGCACCAGTGCTTCACCCAATCGGCTACGTGGCACCACGCCGTCTTGTACCAAAAAATCGGGGCTCAGACGCCCAACAGCGGAGAACGCGCTCTTGCGTCCTTTCCAAATGAATAGCCGATCGGCTTCGTCCACGGCGACTCGTTGCGCGAAGGGCTCGGTTGAAGTCAGGATTTCATCAAGCTGTTGACGTTCCTGTTCGATTTTTTCACGCGGGCCTTCCAATTCAACAATCAGCACGGCCGCTGCGCCCGGCGGATAGCCACAGGCAACCGCTGCCTCGGCCGCTTCGATCGAGAGGGCGTCCATGATTTCCAACGCGCCGGGTAGCAGTCCCGAGTCGATCACAGCCGAGACTGCATCTCCAGCGGCCTGCAATGAATCGTAACCGACCAACACGGTATGGAATTGTTCTGGCTTCGGGAGCAATCGCAAAGTGATTTCAATTGCGACGCCGAACAAGCCTTCGCTGCCGACAAACAATCCGGTGAAATCAGGCCCCACTGTTTCCAGGCTTTCCCCGCCCATGGTGACCACTTCGCCGGTCGCCAAAACTGCTTTGCAACCAATCACATGATTGGACGTCATGCCGTATTTCAAGCAATGGGCACCGCCGGAATTGAAAGCGAGATTGCCACCAATGGTGCAGATGCTTTGGCTGGACGGATCGGGGGCGTAGTACAGGCCTTCGGACGCTGCGGCATCCGAGACGTGTTGATTCACGACACCCGGTTCGACGACTGCGATCCGTTCGACCGGATCAATCTTCAAGATCCGGTTCAGTCGATTTAAGGCGATCACGATGCCATCCGCGACCGGCAGTGATCCGCCCGACAAACTGGTGCCGCTGCCGCGCGCGACGAACGGGACTGCATGTTCATGGCACCAGCGGATCGTCTGAATCACTTCCTCGGCAGACTCCGGGATGACAACCGCCCTTGGTTTAGCGCGGAACACCGTCAAGCCGTCTGATTCAAACGCCGCTTGAAAAGCTGCGTCTCGCGAGAATCGAGATTCGGGGTAGATCGATGCGAGGGAATCGAGTGGTTCCATTTTTTTGTTGCTCAATTCATGCAGTCTTTTAACGCGGCTAACAGGGTTTGGACGTTGCGGCGTGTCGCACCATGTCCCATCAACCCGATCCGCCACGCCTTGCCGGCAAACTCACCCAATCCGCCACCGATCTCGAGATCGTATTCCTCGAGCAAGCGTTTACGCACGGCCGCTTCGTCGACACCTGCCGGCACCATCACGCAGTTGAGCGTGTGCAGCGAATGTTCAGGCACATACGTTAAGCCGAGTTCTTCGAGTCCGCTGCGAAGCATTTCGTGCATTTGTTTGTGCCGCGCGAAGCGATTCTCCAAGCCTTCCTCGAGCACGATTGCGAGCGCTTCACGGAGAGCGTACACCATGTTGATCGGTGCGGTGTGATGATAGGCTCGACCACCATCGCCAATGTAGTAATTCTTGAGCATCGAAACATCGAGGTACCACGATTTAACCTTCGTGGTTCGCGCTTCCATCCGTTCAATCGCACGCGGCGAAAACGAGACAGGAGATAAGCCGGGTGGGCAAGACAGGCACTTTTGCGTTCCCGAATAAACGGCATCGATCTGCCACTGATCGACCTTGACCTCATGTCCGCCGAGCGAAGTCACGGTGTCGACGGCCAGCAGCATCCCCGCGTCGTGGACGAGCTTTGAGATTTCCACCAATGGCTGGTGGGCACCGGTGGAGGTTTCGGCGTGAACGATTCCTACCAGTTTGGCATTCGGGTGCTGGCTGATCGCCTTGGCCATTGCGTCGTCTGAGATCACATCTCCCCAAGCGGCTTCGACCACGTGGACGGTTGCACCGGCACGTTCCATGTTGTCTTTCATGCGACCGCCGAAAACGCCGTTGATCCCGACGATCACTTCGTCGCCCGGTTCGACCAGGTTCACAACGACAGTTTCCATACCCGCCATGCCGGTTCCGGAGACTGGAAACGTCAACAAGTTCTCCGTTTGGAAAACATCACGCATCATCTGACAGGCATCGTCCATGTAGCCGATGTATTGCGGGTCGAGGTGTCCCAGCGTGGGCGCCCCCAGTGCGCGGAGTACGCGCGTCGGGACCGTACTCGGTCCCGGTCCCATCAAGATGCGTTCGCGCGGATTCAGGGCGGGGTAATCACTCATGCAATTAGTCTTGGTAGGTGAACGGGATGGACGAACCCAATTTTAGGGGAGGCTCGAGTCCACGGTAACCCGCGGGAGCGATAACCCAAGTCGCAGTTCCTGATCCCTTTTCATGCCTTCGTGGCGTTTTACTGTCTTCCTGGTTACCGCGTCTCGGCAGCAAAATGAAGGGGCAAGCCGACACGATCAGGCATGGCTGGCGTGCGTGAACGGTCGGTGCTGCTTCAGACCGCGTGGATCGTGCTAGGCCAAAATCATTCCCAAGATCGCCGCGACGGTGATGTAGTACAGAAATACCAGCACGGTAATTCGGATTACGTCCCCTTCACGGCCGACCAATCCGACCACGGCGCACGCCGCTACCACGTTATGAACACAAATGACATTGCCCGCTGCACCGCCAACTGCTTGCAATGCCACGACCCAGACTGGGTCCGCGCCGATCTTTTCTGCCACGCTGAATTGAAACAGCGAGAACATCATGTTGCTGATGGTATTGCTGCCGGCGACAAAGGCGCCGACTCCGCCGATCATCGGCGAGAATGCGGGCCACGCTCCACCAGCGATTGACGCGACTCCTTCGGCCAGCGTCTGCGGCATCGATTCCAAGCCTGCCCCGCCACCCGAGGAATTGATAAAAACCTGAACCATTGGAACAGCAAATAGCAATGCAACCGAAGCTGAGACGATCATCCGACTGGACCGTTTCACCGCGCGGCCGAGCGCTGCGGCACTCATCCGATGTAGCAAAAACGTTGCCAGGCAGGTCACGATGAAGACGGTGCCTGGCAGATAAAGCATTTCGACTTGGGAGATGTCGATTCCAGAATCAAACACGTTTTTCGTCGTCTCAGGACTCAAAGGCAGTTTGAATGATTTTAGCCACGCACCGATGCCGAGAGCTGGCAATCTGGTGCTCACGAGCAAGACTGCGATTAGGAAATAGGGTGTCCATGCCAACCACAGCGGTAAATTTCGTTTTGGTTCTTCAAGTTCGATTTTCGTCAATCCGTTCCATGATTCATCCCACTCGGATGAATCGGCAAAATCCCAGGGTTCTCCCTTAGGCAATAGGAAGCCGATTTTGGCAGCAGGGATGACAATCAATAACCCAACCAGCGAGCCGAGTAGTGATGGAAATTCAGGCCCCAACCACTGTGCGATCAAGGCGTATGGAACCGTCATCGCCAACGATGCGAAAATTGCAAATTTCCAGATCCTTAAACCCTCGGCGATGCTTCGCCGGGGGCCAAAAAAACGTGTCATCACAATCACAACAAACAACGGAATCATGATTCCTGCTGTGGCGTGCAGCAACGCGACTTTTGCGCCGATCACCGGCAGCAGATCGGTCCACTCCGCCATTCCCATGCGCTCGGTGAGGGCAACGACTTCCTGGCTTCCTTCCAACCCGCGGCGAACGCCCACCAGAATGGGAGTGCCAACGGCGCCAAAGGAAACCGGCGTGCACTGAATCAAGACTCCCGAGACAACGGCATTCTTAGCGGGGAAGCCGAGCCCAACGAGCAATGGAACGCAAATCGCCGCAGGAGTTCCGAATCCGGCTGAGCCTTCGATGAACGAGCCGAACAACCAAGCGACGATAATGACTTGCACGCGGCGGTCGGCAGTGATTCCGGTGAATCCCCGGCGAATCACCGATAACCCGCCACTTTCGCTCAGTGTATTGAGCAACAGGATCGCTCCGAAAATGATGTACAGCAGAGTGAAGCTGGTCACCAGGCCGCTGACCGTGGCTGCGGCAATCTGGGCGAAGCTGAGCTGCCAGAAAAAGAACGCGACCAAGACAGCCGAGAGATAAGAGAGCGGCATCGCCTTGGAGGCGGGCCACCGCAATCCCACCAGAAAAATCGCAACCACGATAATGGGAGAGAGTGAAAGCAATGGTGCGATTGATTCAATCATGGATTTCTGGATTCACTAGGTTATTCGGGCGAGTGCCGCGACAGGCGGCTAGGCAATTGTTTGCAGCCATGTTCCCCATCTTGGTGCGGGTGCCAATCGTGGCGCTCCCGAGGTGCGGCGCGACGACAACACTTTCAAAATCGTACAGTTCGGCAGCTAGCGCGGGCTCGTGTTCGTAGACATCCAAACCAGCGCCGGCAATTGAGTTGGTTTGGAGGGCGGCCACCAAGGCTTGTTCATCAACGACTGGTCCCCGAGCTGTATTGACCAGGATCGACGTCGATTTCATTTTGGCGAATTCCGCTGCCCCGATTAAATGTTCGGTTTCCGGTGTCAATGCGACATGCAGGGAGAGGAAATCACTGTGAGCGAGCAATTCATCCAGTTCTACGTATTCGACGCCCAGGATTTTTTCGTCTGCGGTTTCCAATCGAGTGCGGTTCCAATAAAGAATTCGCATGTCAAACCCGCTCGCCCGCTTTGCCATCGCGCGTCCGATGCGTCCCATCCCGACCAAGCCGAGTGTGCCACCGGAAACGTCTGCGCCAAGCAGTTGCAGCGGTCCCCAGCCGTTCCATGATTTGGTTCGCACCAGTCGGTCGCCTTCCGAGACGCGTCGAGCCGCATCCATCAACAATGCCCAGGCCATATCGGCGGTTGTTTCGGTAAGTACGCCAGGTGTGTTGGTGACTGGCAGCTTGCGCTTCGTCGCGGCTGCTACGTCAATGTTATTGAATCCAACGGCAAAGTTCGCAATTACTTTTAGCCCCGGATTGGCATCCATGATGTCGGCATCGATCGTATCAGTCAGCAAGCAAAGCAGACCGTCAACCCCTTGGATTCCAGCGATGATCTCCGATTTTTCCAAGACCCGATCTTCCTGATTCATCGTCAATTCACATTGGTCGTGAAGCAGCGCCATCGTTTCGGGTGGCAGTTCGCGGGTCAGGAAGATCTTTGGTTTGTCGGTCATATTGCAAGCCGCGAAGATGAGCCACTGGGGGTCATCGAAGAGGAGGGTCCGTTTGTTCGTTTTACATCAATACCGGATCTTGTCGGCGCGAAATCTTAGTCAACCGTTCCACGGATCGCGATACTTTTGTGCTGCCAGCAAATCGTTGGCAGCCTGATCATTCACAACAAGTTCTCGAACAGGATCCCATGTCAATTTTCGACCCAGTTTTTGGGAAGCGTAACCGAGGTGGCCAGGGGTGATCGATCGGTGTGCGGTTTCCGCTGGGGCAATGCATGGTTCGCGGGTCCGCAGGCAGTCGAGGAAATTTGCCATGTGGTCGTCGCTGCGATAGGCACGTTCGGAACCGGGGGTAAATTCTTTCGAGGCCCAGCGGGGATCCGAAGTCTGCAGTTTGCCACGATCAACTCGTAGCCAGCCTTCGGTCCCAACCAGTTTGAGCCCCGCTTGGTTTCGGGTAGAAATCGTGCTGTCGATGCCACCGTCATAACGACTGCGAATGGTGTACTGCTCGGGCGTATCGTAGACCTCGGTTGCTGGAAAGGCCCAATCTTGGGCTTCAACTTCGATTGGTCCCAGCGTATCCAACGCCCAGTGCGCGATGTCGTTGTGGTGCCCGATCCAGTCCATCAGCACTCCGCCACCGAACGCGGTATGTCCGCGCCACCAACGATGGTGGCGGGCTCGCATGTAGGGTAACTTGGGCGCTGGGCCGCACCACATATCGTAGTCGAGCCCGGACGGAATCTTGGTGAGGGTAGTGTCGCCTTGGGGTTTGTCGTAGCCGCCGGGTAGCCCGACTTCGACCTTGGTCATTTGGCCAAGATGTCCATTGCGGACGAGTTCGACTGCTCGACGAAAACGCCAATCACTCCGCTGTTGCGATCCGGTTTGAAACACTGCCTGCTGCTTCGCAACCTCGCGATAGACTTGCTGTCCTTCAGAGAACCAATGGGTGACTGGTTTTTCGCAGTAAACGTCTTTACCCGCTTGGAGCGCTTGTAACGTGCAGACCGCATGCCAGTGATCGGGTGTCGCGATCACCACCGCATCAATGTCGTCGCGATTGATTAAGTCCCGAAAATCTGAATAGCGATCGACCTTCGTTTCTGACCCCGACTTTTCGTAAGCCGTTTCAATTCGTTGCTGGCCCGGTAGCAGTCCGAATGAATTGCCGGTGCCCCAGGGGCGGTCTCGGTAATGTTTTTGGTCGACGTCACAGACTGCGATGATGCGAGCTTGTTTGTGGTGCCGGATCAACGCATCAACCAAGTTGAAACCACGTGATCCAAGTCCAACGAGGCCGACCTGAATGCGGTCGTTTGCTTGCCTGGCGCTTTCGGTCACTTGCTGTCCGAAAGCGGGGGCGGCGAGCAAAGCAGAGGAGGCCAAAACCGCACGACGGGAAAGTTTGGGAGTTCGCATCGATCAACTTTTTAAGAATGTGGTCGGGTAGGCACAGTGGTCGGGTAGGCACAGTGGTCGGGTAGCTAAGGGCAGCAATCAAAGTCACAAATCGCTGCAGCAACCCAAGCCGATTGCAGTGCGTCATCGCATTGAATCAGGCCCTACGCGGGATGCGCGTAGGGCCGAGCAATGCGATGTGAATCTGGCACAGGCTCGACCAACTCCGCGTTAGCAAGTTGGAAAGCCGAGCCACTCGATGTCGCGATCTACTTCGCTTGGCGATTGATCGGATCCTCGACGACGAGATCACGAGGGAAATCAGCTGCCTTACTGCCACCTTTTTCTTGCCAGCGTTTGTTCTGTGAGCGACCGCTGGGTTGGTTCATGGGAATGTCCAGTCCGCCTGAATCCCCAAGCATTGAATAGAGCCGGTTCTCCATTTCTTTTACCACCGACTTCATGCTCGGATCATTGATCAGATTGTTTGTTTCGCCCGGGTCTTTTTGCAGATCGTACAGTTCATCGACATCCCAAAGACCGTAGTAGGTGATGTATTTGTAGCGATCGCCACGCAACGCGAATTGGGTGGGTGACTGCGGGAAGTTTTTCTCCCAGTAGTAGACGTACAGAAAGTAATCACGCCATTTCATCTCTGGCTGATTGGGTAGATCCAGGAAACTGCGGCCATCCATATATTCAGGCGATTGCAGGCCTGCTGCCTGCAGGATGGTTGGTCCGACATCGATATTCCCGATGACCTGTTCCAAAACCTTGCCGCCACGGTACAAATCGGGGCACTGCATCATCATGGGGACTCGAATCGATGCTTCGTAAGAGACCCTTTTGTCGATCAGCCCGTGCTCGCCCCACATGAACCCATTATCGCCCATGTAAATGACGAGCGTTTCGTCATGGATTCCCATCTGTTTTAGTTTTTCCAAGACACGTCCGACGCTATCGTCGACGGCCAGCAGTGACTCGCAGTAACGTCGATATAAATACTCGAGTCCGTTGTTGCTGTGGTAGCTAAAGTCAATACCGTGCCAGCTGTTGCGTTGATCACGGACCCAGCGGGGCGCGTTGTTTTCTGCTGTGATTTCTTTACCTCGAGGCAGGAAACTCAGGTCAACATCGGCATAGCGTCCCTGGTGTCGTTTCGCAGGCGTAAAATTTGAGTGAACCGCTTTGTGCGAAAGGTATAAAAAGAATGGTTGGTCGGCATCCTGTTGTTCATCGAGCCAGTCGACTGCATAGTCAGTGAGTTCGTCCGTGATGTAGCCACGCTGTTTGACTCGCTCGCCATTCACATTCAGTGTGTACTTGGGACCAGGTGGCAAGTAGTTGCCCTGGCCACGAAAGCTGACCCAGTGATCGAAACCGGGGCGAGGATCATCGTTGGCTGCGCCCATGTGCCATTTGCCAATGAACCCGGTGCTGTAGCCAGCTCGCTGTAGGTATTGAGGAAAGAAAATGGTGTCTTCAGGGACAAGGCGATTGTTGTCGATGACGCGATGTTTGTGCGTGTACAGGCCCGTCAGAATTGAAGCGCGACTGGGCGAACAGAGTGAAGTTGTCACAAAGGCATTTTTAAGGTGGACGCCATTGGACGCTAAAGAATCAAGGTGTGGTGTCTGCAGAAACGGGTGACCCGCAAATCCCATTGCGTCGTAGCGATGGTCGTCCGTCAAAATAAAGACGACGTTGCGCGGTTTGAAGCCGGCTTTTTCAGCACCAGCGTCTTTGCTGAGAACCGGTAAGTCCATGGCCAGGGTTGACGATAGCGGGATCAAGCAAAGGGCCCAAGTCGCAAACAAGAATCGCATGGTGCATTGCTCCAGAAGCATTCATGACTAAGTTGTTCAATCAGCCTATATGCTAACACAAGCACCGAAGCCACACACGAACGCCGAGGCCAGAAGCAGACCAAGATTCCAGGCTCGTGCAGTGAAGCCTGCCGCGAGTTTTTTGATCGGATGCTTTGCTGCCCAATTGATGGTGGAATTGGAGCCGGAATTTTTAATCGCTCGGTCACGCCAATCGCTCGGTCACGCCAATCGCAGGGGCTGCCGGCGGCGATTGGAGTCTGCTCTGAGCCGCAGGTAGGACTGATTGCAGCGAGTTTTAAAATTGGGTCAGTGCAGCAGCAATCTTGGCGACCACGGGAGCGAGTTCATCACGCTGTCTTTGAAGTGTTTGTGCCCGTCGCTGACTGATTCCGTGACGTTCAAGGGCTGCCATATCTCGGGAAAGCTGCTTCCAGCGATCCAGCATCTGCTGCGTTTCTCGCTGCAGGGTTTGCAAATCCGCCCGCTGGCTCAGTGCATCGTGAAGTCGCTCTGCAAATAAGTGGAATTCTTGGGAAGCGGTTGCAATCGATTCGCGATAGGAGTTTGGTTCCAAGTATCGCTCGTATCGTTGTAGATCAATCATCAACGACTCTGAGGATCCTTCGAGTGCGGCAGCAGCTTCCAGCAAGGAATGGTGGTCAAAGGGGCGAGATCCCCCGGAGGCGACGCCGAGTGCGTTTCGCAGAAAGTTGCACTCATGGTCCACGCTGTTGAGTGTTGCCTGGTTGATTGCGGGCAAGCGGTGCAGCACGTCACGCAGGTAAGCCCACTGTGCATTAATTTCGGAAAACTGGCGGCGGCGTTCATCGCGTGAGGCACGTTGTTCAGCCAATTCGGAGAATCGTTTGACACCATCCAGCATGGCGTAACTTGATTCCATCACTCGGATTTGCTGTTGTCGCGGTAGTGGCGAAAGCGTTCGAATGCTCAGTTGGCTTAGTAGTTCATCGCACTGATGGTGCAGCCTTTTTGCCGATGCTGCCAATTGGTTGGCATTGTAGGGCGGAGGCATCCATAGCAATGCGTACGCTCGATCGCTCGTTTGAGAAATGCGGTCCAGACGTCGCGTCAAGTGAAGGTCGTTGATCGCATAAACCTGTTCACTAAACCTGGACCAGCGGGACACGAAGTCTGTGAAGCGTGATGACAGTTCGTCGTAGTTGGCTGTTTCGACATTCGCCGATTCATTGATCAGCTGTTGACGCAGAACCCGACAGTCGTGAGTCAATTCGTCGATCTGCTTTCGAGAGAGGCGAGCAATTTGTAAATCGTCAATCAGTGCTTGCATGTACGTCGATGCAATGATCATCAGGTCATGCAATTCGTGGCGATCAAACTGTGGGCGTATCTGCAATTGCTGTGACATGCGGCTGATCAGCGAATCGGCTGCTTGAATCGCGTTCGAGCACGAATTGGGTAAGCCATCGATGGATCGAAGTCGAAAGGAAAGTTGCCGCCATTGAGCATCCAGTTTCGCGTACGAATTAGCGATCACGCGCAAGGAATTTAATCCTCTGCATTGCAGCAGGATCAAACGCGAGTCGGCGCCGAGTTGGTAAGCGGAGGCCAGTACTTCGCGAACTTCCGGGTTGCGACTGGTGTCGCCGCGTAATTCTCGTGTCAGTGAAGTGATGATCCCATTGAATTCTTCGAGGTTTCGTGCAAAGACCGCGACCTCTCGGTCGCTGGGGGCGTTTGTGGGATTGCGAGGTGGCTGAGCGATGCTGCCGGCTGCCGCTTGCTCGCGGGCCGCTTGTTCTGCTTCGATGCGTTTGCGCTGTTCCCGCTCCCGTTGGGCTTCAGCGATGGAGCGAAACATTTCTTCGACAAACGATCCTCGTTGCGCGAATGCTGTACTGGGGGCCGACGAGTAACTAGTGCCGATCAAGAGCAGTAGGCAAAGTGCGCGTTTCATGAAATCGATTAGTTAGAGAGGGCAGGGCGACAATCGCTAGGTGTTGCAGCTTGAATCGTCAGCGGTCGAAGGTGACGCAGCAACTCTGCGTTGCATGCGAACTTCCATCCGCTGATGTCTCAGGCACCAGCACGAGGCGGGCTCGGAAGCCAAGTCGTGTCATGCGAACACGTTGAACTATACGCGGTATTCGTGCTCGCTGCCTCAATTGAGTGAGCGTGCCTAGCTCGAAATGACGAGATTTTGCCGCCTTGCTACCGCCTGATGAATTCCATCAGTTTGCGAAGTACCGTTTCGGCCGCTTCTTGCTGGCGAGAGACTCGTCCAATCTGCTGAAGATGATGCGCTGACACTTCGCAGTGATCGTCTGTTGCAATGCCGATGAAAATCAATCCGTCTTGCCCGGGAGGTGCGTTAGGACCAAGGTGGCCGGTGATTGCCGCGGACAGGTCTGCTTCCGGGGTCTGCTTGAGGACGCCGATTGCCATTTCGCGGGCGACCTGCTCGCTGACGGCTGTCTGTTGAGCAATCGATTCAGCGGAGACATCCAGCCAGCGAATTTTGGTGTTCTCGCGGTACGTAACAGCTGAACCGCACAACCACTGAGACACCCCCGGAATCGACGCCAATTCGGCTGCAATCAATCCACCGGTACAGCTTTCAGCCAGTACCAAGCGGGTTTCTGCCACTTTTAATGCATCGACAAGTTCTGCCGCTTTCGACATCTTTGGCTAGCCATCCACCGGGTAACTCAACACCGAATTAATTGAACTCGTCCGGAAGTTCCTCGCAGGTGAAAGCAGAGGTGTTCGGAAAAGCTTTTGGCCACGAAGAGATCGGCCATGCTTGCTCGCAGATTACCTCTCCTTGGTCGGTTCAACTAGAGAAGTATCAACGAAAGGTCGTGCATTGCTTTTTGGCAAACCGGGTCGCGATTTCTGAAAACAAGCTTGTGGCTCGCGCGGTTCATTGGGGCGAATACCCGGGACCGTTGGCCGCCGCCACGACACGGTTTTTCACCGGCCGCCGCCACGGCACGGTTTTTCACCGGCCGCCGCCACGGCACGGTTTTTCACCGGCCGCCGCCACGGCACTCTGGTGAATGCCGCGGGATCCTACTTCAAAGCGAC
>JAQWPZ010000145.1 GCA_029245125.1 Rubripirellula sp. | reverse complement strand
TAGCGCCACGCCGCTCACAGGCTTTGGGGCGAGCGGAAAGCTGGGAGGCTGATTTACCTGTGTTTTCAGCCAAGCTGTGCCTTGGACGGTGCGGTTTCTTGTCGAGTACCGGTGGCTAGCGCCACGCCGCTCACAGGTTTGGGGTGAACACCGGGTAAGGCGACCGATTCGATCGCTTCTGGTTTGACTTTTGACGATATCCAAGATGAAAATGTTTTAGAACATTGGATCGCTCATTTCGCTATTCAATGTTTCCCATTTGTTGATCATCTCAGCTAATTGATCAGGGTTGTCTTCTGCCACGTTCTTTGTTTCGGCGAGATCTGTGGCGAGGTTGTAGAGTTCCCATTTAGCTTTCTTCGGATTGACTCTGCCTCCCATGCGAACAAGTTTCCAGTCGCCGTGACGCATGGCTGTCTTGCCGCCTTGCCGCCAAAAGAGAGTTTCGTGGGGGCGGCCCTTATCCTCGCCGGTTAAATAGGGAATCAGATTCACGCCTTCGACCTGGTTCGGTATTTTGGCGCCGGAGATCGCGGCGGCCGTCGCGAAAATGTCCATCGAACTCACTGCTTGGTGATAAAGATTGCCTGCGGGTAACTTCCCTTTCCATTGAACCATGAAGGGAACTCGGATCGCGCCTTCGTACATCTGGCCCTTGGATCCTCGTAGTGGCAGATTGGAAGAGGTCAGTTCGCGTGTTGGCCCACCGTTATCGCTTAGAAAGAAGACGAGCGTGTTATCTTCGAGACCAGACGATCTTAGCTTCTCCATGACGGTACCCACACTGTCATCCATGTTGGCGAGCATGGCCGCGAAAATTCGGCGGTGGATATCCTCGATGTGGGCAAACTTTTCCATGTAAGCGTCTGCACCCTGCAGCGGGCTGTGTACTGCGTTGTAAGCCAAGTAAAGAAGAAATGGCTTGTCATCGTGCCTGTCAATGAAGTCGACCGCTTCGCGAGTCAATGCATCGGTGAGGTATTCGGTTTCGCTGACGGGTTGGCCACCGCGGATAATTGGGTTGTTGGCATCGTAGTCTGGTTCGTCATTGCCCATATGCGTGCTGAATAACAGGCCTTTCTTTCCGATCCAGCGACCTTCGCCGCCACCCGGAAGTGTCTTGCGACGCAGCATGGTCGTGACGCCATCGTAAGGGGGCGGCACGAAATAGTGCCCCTCATGCGTGAAGCCAAAGAATTCATCAAAGCCATGTCGAAACGGGTGGTATTTTGCCAACCCACCTTGATGCCATTTGCCGATCAGTCCCGTCATGTAACCGGCGTCGTGTAATGACTCGGCAATGGTGATTTCCTCGGGTGGTAAACCAAATCCTGGTTCTTCATTGCGGGCCCCGGTTGGGTTGAACTCATAACCAAAACGTGTCGGGATGCGTCCGGTCAGCATCCCAGCACGGGATGGACTGCAGTTGGGACCCGTGACGTAACCAGAGGTGAAGCGGACACCATTGGCCGCGATCGAATCAATGTGAGGAGTCGGGATCTCCTGGTTCCCTTGGCAGCCAAGTTCTCCGTAGCCGAGGTCATCGGCGAACAGAATGACGATGTTTGGAGGCGGCGTGTCGGCAGCGTTTGAGAGTGAACTTGCGCTTGTCCAAGATATGACCAGAAGACAACACTGAATCAGGATTGTTGATTTCAATGAATAGGGTTTGGTGCGATCCATAAGACTCATGTTTACTGATTCGAGGAGGTGAGTGTGTTGGTTTGCAAATGGCGTTTCTTGGTCGCTCACGATTCGGATTGCCAAGGGTTGGCGGTCGCTTGCTTGGGATTTGGGTTGCCGAACAGAATTGCGACCAGCGACTCTAATTCAATTGGCTGGACCGGGTTGGCGAGGTGGTTTTCGGCGGTATTCGGTTCGCAAGCCGGTCTATTCGACCTTGTTCTTGAACTGTTGGGTGAGAAACGTATCGAAGGCGGTACGTATCCAGTGTGAGCCGACGCTTTTTCTGTTCATCAACGTAGGTGTATTGAAGGCGGCCGATGATCAAGCCTTCGGCAAACCCTGGTGTGACAAGTCTTCATTTGGTGTCTATTTCGTTGGGTGCGTCCTTGTTTGATGCCTCGTTGGCGGGTTCCTTTTCTGGTGGTTCCCCTTCTGGTGGATTGGCTTTGGTGATTAGGAGGCGAGCACCATCGCGGATTCGTGGTTTGTGAAAGGCTGTGTGCGGAATATCCTGCACCGGAATTCTGCGAGCGATCGTCTGAGCGTCGGCAGTGACGCCCTCTGCATCATCACCATAGATGACGGCATCGGTGTTTTTGTCGGCCGCGCGATGAACCAGCGGCGAAGAGCATCAAGCCTGTGATGGCGGCGGTGGCTAATCCGTGTAAGGAAGGCATCATTTTTGGTTCAACGGAGGCTGTGATTTCGGGCGGGTCTGCTTACGCAAACGAGATCGCTCGGATTTTGTTTTGAATTCTGGTGTCGCTTCTTTCGGGAGCCAACGCAAAAGCCGCTTCTGAATCTCAGCGTGGATCGGATCGTTCGCCAAATTCTTGAACTCGTCGGGATCAGTGCGATGGTCGTAAAGTTCTTTCTCGCCGTCCTCGTAGACTGTCAACCGCCAATCGCGATTGCGGATGGAGTGATTGCCAAAATACGAAGACGTGATCGCAGGTTGGTCTCTCGGGGTCGCTGGGTCATTCAATTGTGGAACGAGTGAAATTCCGTCGAGTTCTGAATGCTTTGGCAGTTGGCAAAGTTCAACCAGTGTGGGGTAGATGTCCAGCAAGCTCGCCGCTTCCCGACATGGCTGGTTCGGCTTGATGTTGGGGCCGGCAAACAAGAGCGGCACGCGTGTCGATTCATCCCACAGGGTTCGTTTGGCCCAGTGCTGTTTTTCACCAAGATGGAATCCGTGATCGCTCCACAGAACGATCAGCGTGTTGTCCGCGTGTGGACTCGATTCTAGAGCGTCCAATACGATTCCGACGCAGTGATCAACGAAGCTGATCGATGCCAGATAGGCGTGCGTGAGACTGCGCTGCTTGCCATGCTGGACGACTTCAGCATGTGTGGGGGCAACGGCATAGTCGTTAATGTTAAGGAAGTTGCCGGGCAGGTCATCCAGGTCGGAGATTGGGGATTTGGGAAGCGTCAAAGTATCTGCGTCATAAAGATCAAACCATTTCGGTGGAACAAAGAGTGGCACGTGGGGACGAAAGAAGCCAACCGTCATAAAGAATGGTTGTGGGAATTCCTCGTGCAGTGTTTTGGCTGCTGTTTCGGCTAGTTGGATATCTGCCATTTCCGCATCGCTTTCCGGGAATCTTCCCCAGTCCCAAGCGCGGCTCCAATCGGCAGGACGGTTCATTGGTTTCCGTGGTGTGGGGCTTCGCTTTCTGCCGAGAGAGCGGTCGATGTCTCCACTTAATCGTCCATTGAAACCATGGTGCAACACTTTGCCACCGGCGAGGGTGTAATAGCCGTGGTCTTTAAAGTAGCGCTGAATCGTTGGCATGTTTTGGATCGCCGGCAGGTCCTCGTATTTCGGTCCGAGTTCGTAACTTCCATGTGTCGTTGCCGCGGCACCCGACATCACGCTTACTCGCGAGGGTGAGCAAACTGGCACGTTGCAATGTGCATTGGTGAAGTTCCGCCCGCGTTTCGCGAATGCATCCATATGGGGCGTGATTGCATCAGGGTGTCCCTTCAGAAAACCGACCCAGTCGTTGAGGTCGTCGATGCAGATCATCAGAACGTTTGGTTGCTTGGACGGGTCGGCTAAAGCTTCACTGCTGAAGATCAGCGACAGCATCACGATTGTGATCGTTTGGATGATTTGGTTCATCGGTTTGTTGTCCATCTTGTTTTCTGGCCGCATGGAATGGAGCAAAGGGTGAGCATTTTTGTCACGTCTGCGACGTCCCCGGATTTGGTAAACGCTTGTTGCGCCGAGATCGGAACTCGGTTAGAGGTCATCCGTTGGTCCTTGTTCGCGATTGATGGTCAGCAACGCACTGTCGATCAGTTCCAGGGCCGAGTCAAATCTTTCATCGACGAAGTAGAGTGACCAAACTTCCTTCGCTTGCTCCTCAGTTTCTTCCCGCTTGGGATAGCCGACGAGATCCAGTAACTGAAAAGCTCGCGGTGCAGAATTGTCGATTTCAACTGAGTAGACCAGCGAGGGTTGATCGTCATCAGGCTGATCGATTTCGATAAGCAAGCGATAGGGCATCGGATTGTCGGGATCAGCCGGCAAAATGTAATCGGCTGGATCGAAAGAACTGTTCTTCGTTGCTGCAGAGACCCCATCAAGTTCAAGTCGTGCAGTCAGGTCATTGCCAGCTTGGTTCGCCTCTTGCTTGGCTTGTTCCCAGCCTCGGACTTTGAAGTCCCAATAGGGAAGCGATGTTCGATCACCCGTTTGATCGCCTGGAGCGCGAAGCGTTTTGATGTGGTAAAAGGAAGCATTCTCGAGCCAGATCGCGACATGGGGTGGGGTCTGGGCATCAAAGGCGTTTCCGGCGCGGATGTTTAGATGCATCCTGTAAGCTGGCATCGGGTTGTATTGAAAGATCAGGCCGTTGTCTTGGACCTCGAATTGATCGATCGCTGGGCCGAGGTTCTTACTCAGTTTTAGGATCTTGCGGATCGGTGTCGGTTGCCAAAAAAAGATCGCCGTCAGAGCCGCCGTGACGGTCAGTGTTCCCCAGATTGCTTTGGAACGGATGTAGCGCATCAGATGGTTCGAATTGTTCACGGCATGCAGCGTGATCAGTCCAACGAAAACGAAGCCCATCAGCGCGTGAAGTCCAATCAGCTGAACCGAAAACTGCCGAGCGAAGGCCAAGATGCCGGTCACCGCCAGAACGACAAAACTCGAAGCGGTCAGCAGTGAGACAACGTTACGTTTGCGTTTGATCATGTTCACGTCTGGCAGAGAACCGGGGGGATTTTATCTGGACCGTGCAAGCTGTCTCGCTTCGGTTACCTCGATCCTCCAGTTTTCACTACACCTTACCTGGAACAATTTGCCCATGTTCTGTGAGCAGGGACTGTACTTCCGCAACGGGAATTTGCAGCGGGGTGGTGCCCTCCTTTGCAGCTAGCGTCGCAGCGATGCCTGCCGCTTGGCCCATTCCCATACACGATGCTTGAACTCGCAATCCGGAATTCGCTAACCGGTCGCTGCTGACGCAGCGGCCCGCGACAATGAGGTTGCGGCTTCCTTTGGGGATGAGTGCCCGTAACGGAATGGTTGGCACTTTGCCTCGTTGCAGCGGCTTTGGTTTTACGCCGGTTTTTGTGTGTAGATCGACGGGGTAGAACGCGTAGCTGATGGCGTCGTCAAACACGCGGCCGGAGGTGTAGTCGTTCACTGTGATCAGCGTCTCTCCGTCGATGCGGTAGCTTTCGCGGAATCCGGTTTCCGGCTGAAGGTGCGTCAACCTTTTCTTCTCTTTGCGAACCCGGTCGAGAATCGACATTCGCCCGGTCATGTTGGCTACCGTGACCGTTCGTGAGTTGGTGGAATCCGCGCCGTGGACGTAAAGACGATTGAGGCGGGTTCTCCCGGGTTCATGCCCATCGCCGAGTCCGTACAGATAGGAACC
>JAQWPZ010000096.1 GCA_029245125.1 Rubripirellula sp. | reverse complement strand
TCTTGCCTGTTTTCGTTATCCGCTGTCAGGCGAGTTTTCATTGACTCGTAATCTTGCTCGTTCCAATCGGATTCCCTGTGATTGGGGGCTCGAGGTGGGAACGCTGGCCGAGGTTTATCGGAACACCTCCTTGAAGCGAGTATGCCAGACCGATTTGTGTCGCTTGTATGAACACAAGCACCAAGCTCTTTCGATTGAGGATCGTAATTCTGGGCTGATGAGAATGGCGATCGACATTTTGACGACGGTTTATCGCACATTGGCCAGCCAAGGGGTGGTGATGAGCGGGGCGACGTTTATCACGTTGCGATCCTCCTACTTGCGTGTAGCCCAGAACTGCATTCGGCAGTACGGGGCCGACGCATTGGTCAACGATCTGCATTTTGACCGGCATCAAGAAGAGAGCACCATCGACGCGTTTGCAGGTTGCATTACCGAAGCGGCGGAACTGTTTCGTGCGGATCCCAATGGGAAAGAAGCGATTCCCAACTGGACTCGTGTTCGAGCCGCCTTTCCTGGGTTTACCAATCGGTTACGGGATGCATCAAAAACGGCCGGCTGAGGTCGTGACGTTTCGGGACGGTCGATGAAGGTTGTGGGGGCGGAGCGGGGATGTCGGCGATGGTTGCGTCTCGGGAGATCGCTACCTGCCAAACAGCAAACGTCACAGCAGAGCCCAGGCAGGTCTCTGGAGTGCGGCAGGTCTCTGGAGTGCGGCAGGTCCCTGGAGAAATGATTAAGCCGGTTTTTCAGCTGCAGCTTTCTCCTCGGCAGAGCTTGGTTTGAGGTAGCGCGGCGCGAGTTGCAGTGGGTTGACCCATTGGCCCATGCGAGCACCAAGGAAGCCGAGCAGGCCGGTGCCGATCGCATCGCACCGCCGCGCGACCGCTTCTTCGGCGCGCTGGCCGAGTGTTTGCACATCTCCGGCGAATCCAACGTCGGCAGGCAGTTTGGCCAGTTCACTCTCCCATACCTCTTTTTGCATCACTTGGACATCAGGAGGGTGCGTCGACCAGTCTTGGGGTATCGAGTCGATGTCAGGTAGTAAGGTCTTTTTTTCGAAAAGCCCGGTGTACACCTGATTTCGATAGGCATCCAAAGAGACGGAGATTGTTTCTACCGTGGGGAACTCACTAATCGCTGCTGCCGCGATCGAAGCGAGTGAATCGACAGCGATCAGCGGTAAACCGAGCCCGTAGCTAAGTGACTTTGCGGTCGTTACCCCGATTCTGAGTCCAGTGAACGAGCCCGGTCCATCGGCGACGCTCAGGAATTCGGGCATCGCGTTGGCTTCGCGGCACCAATTTAAAGTTTGGTCGACTTCCGGGGCCAGGGTGGCTGCAGTTCTTGAGGTTGAACTAAGATTGTTAACCTGGATCGGCTCCAGCCCTCGGAAAAGCGCAATCGAGCCTTGGCGGCCCGTTGTTTCGATGGCTAAATGGATTGTTTTTCGAGTCGCTTTGATCATCGTGTTATCTTAATTTTGAAGCGATCTCCCGTTCGCCCCCCCAAGGGATAGTTCGTGGGATTGCTGAAAAATTTTATTTGCCCTTACAATTCCAGTTGCTCAATCGTTATTTGAGTGGTTGTTGGGTCCGAATGAGCTACCCAGCGTATAAAATGCCGGCGGCAAAAATCGCAGGTGTGTAAAAACAAGTGAAGCATTACGCTCCCGCCAAGCGGGACCCAACGAAGCCCAATCCTAGGATGTTCTGTTGAAAAGAGCGTTGATTAGCGACATTCACGGTAACCTCGAAGCACTCGAGGCGGTGATGGACGATATCAACCAGGTAGGCGTGGACGATATCTTCTGCCTTGGGGATATCATCGGGTATGGGCCCAATCCATGCGAGTGCCTGGACTTGGTGATGAAACGCTGTAAGGCAACGATTCTCGGCAACCACGACCAAGCAGCGCTGTTTGACCCGGATGGTTTCAATCCAATGGCGTTGCAGGCGATCTACTGGACGCGTGATCAGTTGGATAATGGCCCAGGTTCACCAGCTCAGGTCAATCAGCGTTGGGATTTCCTGGGTGAGTTACCGCGGTCGGTTGATGAAGACGAATTCAAGTTCGTCCATGGATCGCCCCGAGATCCGACCAACGAGTACGTCTTCCCTGAATACGTCTTCGATCAGCGAAAGATGGAGATTCTGTTCGGCAAGGTCAAGCAGTTTTGCTTCATGGGGCATACGCACTTGCCAGGAGTTTTTTCCACGAATTGTGAATTCATCTCTCCCGATGAGTGCGATTACACGTTCGAGCTGGGACGCGAAAAATTGATGGTGAACGTTGGGAGCGTAGGTCAGCCTCGTGACGACGATCGGCGTTCATGCTACGTTGTCCTCGATACCGATGCCCGCACGTTGAATTTCCGCCGCGTTGAGTACGAAATCGACAGAACGGCTAACAAAATCTATGACGTTCCCGACCTTGCCGACGGGCTCGGCGATCGACTTAAGCATGGTCGATAAGAGAACCGCACCGATTGCACTGCGACCAAATTGACACGAACCGCCATCGTCAGCGATATCCATGGCAACTACACGGCTTTGCAGGCCGTGCTGGAGGATATTGATGGGCAGAATGTTGACCGGATCGTTTGCCTGGGAGATGTGATCGGGTATGGTCCATCGCCTTGTGAATGTCTGGACGAGGCGAGCAAGTTCGACTTCTGCGTGTTGGGGAACCACGACAGCAGTGCTTTGTTCGATCCCGAGGGGTTCAACCTAGCTGCCGAGCAGGCCATCTTTTGGACGCGGTCGCGAATTCAGTCGCCAAATGACGGTGCGGAGCAGGGGCGGCGTCGGATGCAGTTCATTTGCGGATTGCCTCGTGTTGTCGATGAAGGGAATTCGTTGTTTGTGCATGGCTCGCCGCGGAGCCCGACCAACGAATACGTTTTCCCCGAGGACACTCAGAACATCAAAAAGATGGAGAAGTTGTTCTCCTTGGTGCCAAGCATTTGTTTTCAGGGGCACACCCATGTTCCCGGGGTCTTTACCTGTGATTTTCGCTTTGTGCGGCCCTGCGATGTTGGAGCGGGTTACGGGGTCGGTGACCCGAGCCAAAGAGTGATGGTGAACGTTGGCAGTGTTGGCCAACCACGGGATGGTGATCCCCGTAGCTGTTACGTAATCTACGACGGCCAGAGCGTCGAATTCCGACGCGTCGAATACGATGTCGAAAAAACCGTGAAGGCGATCGAAGCAGAGCCTGAGCTCGATGATTTTCTCGGTCATCGTCTCCGAGAAGGTCGGTAGCGAATTCCTCTGGTGCAGCTTGGTCGCCGCCAATGGCAAGTAGGCCATGCTGACGGGTGCTTTACGCTTTCTTCAGCGATGTGAACCATCTCTCAGAGTTGGATGCGTCGTCGATCGCCGCAGCATCACTTCGCCATTCCAATTAGGATTGGCGTGTCGGACGACCGCCGTCTGCTCAGCTCTTTTGTCTTAACACTGATGGAATTTGTTATGCGATTTCCTTTGTCGACTTTCGCAGCGTTGATCTTCGCCTTTGGCGTTTGTTTGTTCGCGGTCCAGGCAAACGCGGCAGATCAACCTCATGTGGTACTGATCATGGCTGATGATCTGGGCTACGGCGACGTGCAGCCGCTGAATCCGGCTTCTCGAGTCGCCACTCCTACCTTCAACCGATTGGCCCGTGAGGGGCTGACCTTCGTTGATGCCCACACTCCTTCAGCTGTATGCACACCAACAAGGTATGGTTTGCTAACAGGGCAATATTGTTGGCGGACGCGTTTGAAACGCGGCGTTCAAAATGGATATGGTGCGCCTTTGATTGATACCGACCGTTCGACAATCGGAACCGTTCTTGGCAGAGCTGGTTACCGAACGGCAGTGGTTGGGAAATGGCATCTCGGTTTGGGCTTGGCGGGAAGTGAGAAAGGGGGCATCGATTTTAGTCAGCCCCTGTCGCACCACCCCGGGAGCGTCGGGTTTGATCAGTCATTTATCATCCCCGCGTCCCTCGACTTTCCACCGTATTTTTATTTTCAAGACGGCATGGCGACCACCCAGGAAATGGTAGATCAAGCGGGTGTTAAGTTTCCAGCGTATACGCGACGTGGACCCCGGGCGGCAGACTTCAATATGAGAGGCTGTTTATCACGTTTGACCGACGAAGCGATCACGGTGGTTCAGTCGATGAAAGATGCCGAGCAACCGACCTTCTTGTACTTTCCGTTAACGGCACCTCATAAGCCCGTGCTCCCGAGCTTGCTTTTCGAAGGCTCGACTGAACTCGGTCCCTACGGCGATTTCTTGAGGCAGGTTGATGCCGCCATTGGGCGGGTGATCCAGGCGCTCGAGTCCGAGGAGATTCTTGAAAAGACGCTGTTGATTGTCACCAGCGACAATGGGTCGTTTATGTATCAAATCGATGAAGACGCGACGGATCACACCGAGGATGATACTGTTCAGGGCTATCGTGCCGAGAACCATACTTCGAATGGGCGTTGGCGTGGGACCAAAGCAGACATTTGGGAGGGGGGCCATCGAGTGCCATTCTTCGTCCGTTTGCCGGCCAAGAAACTTGCAGGTAAGCGGGTCAATCGCGTGGTGGGTTTGGTTGACGTGATGGCAACCCTGACCGATTACCTTGATCTCGAGCAGGTCTCAAGTGATGGTCCCGATTCGGTTAGCTTTGCCAGTGTGTTTGAAAAAGAAGTCGATGGCTCTGTCCGTCCGCCATTGATTTGTCATTCAGCAGGCGGGATGTTCGCAGTCCGTGATGGGCAATGGAAGTTGGTTGCCGGAAACGGTAGTGGTGGCCGCCAAGCTCCGAAGGGAAAACCGTTCGGAGAGCCTTGGTCGTTGTTCAATCTGAGCAGAGATCCCGGCGAGCTGAAAGACGTAGCGACCGAACATCCAGATGTCTTTGAAAGGCTGAAAAAAACTCTGTACGAAATCAAAGGTGATGACTGAGTTTCGGAGCAGTTCCGACGAAAAGATTGCTGTCAGCGTTTGCGACCAGGGCACGCTGCTGGTTGCATCGCAAGAGGGCTTTGTTCACGAAGCAACCCGGAGAGCCGATCCTCCCATTCCGTCGGGCTATCGGTCGATAATTCGCTGCGAGCGAGCGAGTGGACGAAAGCCGCGAACGGTTTACCACTTACTTCGCGAATAAACCGTCACTGCAGCGGTCGGTTGCTACTACCGGTTAGGCGTCGCAGACCTGAGGCGACGCCAAGCTTCTGGTCGCTCGAACGAACCTTTCGCTAGTTCTGCTCGACTGATCGGTCACCACTCAAACGCTGCATGTAAGAAGGCAGTATCCCGAGGTAACAGTTGCAGTAGCTGCAGACAGCCATGTTCTCTGGAACCGACGTGCCGCAACGGGTGCAAGGTCGTGAGTCCACCACGTTCGGTTCGATGTCGACCCTCGCCAATTCACCCATCTCGTTCAAGATTCTCATCACGCCCGTATCGGTGATTTCCTGATTATCGACTCGTGAAGGCGAGCTCTCAGTCACCGGATGTGTTGGCTCAGGCTCGGCGAAGGTGAAATCGACTTCGCATTTCGGGCACTTCACAGTTTTGCCAATCAGCTTCGTGTCGCCTCGTAGGCGGTGCCCAGACGGACATTGAACAGTAATTTTCGAATCAGGTGTCGTTTCTTGCATTGTAAATTCCCTCACGAATTATCCCCCCGGAAAAGACGGCCAATCCATTGGAGCGTCTATTGATTCAACCGCAGTCATTGACGCGAGTTTCGGTCCACTTTTGTCACCTCGCGATGAACAGATCCAATCGCATGCGGCTCCCATACGTTATTTGGCCGGCAAGTGGTTATTCGTCGCCGAAATTAAACATTGCCAGAAGCAGCGTTTTTATTTTGGTTTTCGATGCGAACCGAGGAATGCGTTGGGTGTGTCGCTCGAGAGTGGTGGTTGGATAACTCTCTTGGGGCGTCGCTGCCGGTTGCGAATGCTTCTATTTTAGCGATGCCGTGAAACATGGTCGCTCGCACCGAATGCGGTTTTGCGTCGCGGGGTCAGTGTGTCGCGGGGTCAGTGTGTCGCGGTCGACTCAACTGTGGGACATTTGGGCATGTCTCGACTTGCGCAGTGGATCGCACCGAGGCCCCAGATCAGGTCTCGGCAGTCGAGCGAATCGACGTCGGCCCCGCTTAGTTCACGCAGGAGAGTGGCGGCTTCGTCATCGGTCGAGGCGCCATAGGCGGGAACGATTAGTCGGTCTGGTCCCAATCGCAGGAAGTTGCAGTAGCTTTCGGGGACCCGCTTCCCATGAATTTCTCTTGCCGGGGGGATCGGGAGCGGATGAACGGTAACGCCCGGCTCGGTCGACTGCCCCCAGAGTTTCAGTTGCCGATACACGTGGTCGAGCGTTTCGTAGTTGGGATCTTGGCGATCTTTTGACGAAGCGACGACAACATTCTGTTCGTCGATGAACCGAGCAAGCTGGTCGATATGTCCGTCGGTGTCATCGCCTTGTAGTCCAGTTGTTTCGACCCAGACGATTTCGTCGACTCCGAGCTGGCTGTAAAGCGAGCGGGCAATTTGTTCTTTGTTGGATCCGGGATTTCGAGTTCTGCTAAGGAAGCAGTCGGTCGTTAGCATTCTGCCGCGACCGTCGAATTCCATGCCGCCGCCTTCGATGCACAATCGACCCTCGTGGCAAACGATCCCTTCGCTGCGGCACATTTGTTGGGCCGCTGCATCATCGTGATCCCATGGCGGGTATTTGCCGCCCCAGGCGTTGTAGTGCCAGTTGACGGCCTGAATCGACTCGCTTGATGGATCGTGGACAAAGGTCGGTCCGTAGTCACGGATCCAGCAATCGTTGGTAGCGATGTCGACGATGCGAATGCCACTTGGCAGCGTGTGACCGAAGGCATGTCGGCATCGATCGGCCGAACTGCCGCTGGCTAAGATACGAACCGGTGTCGACTCGGCGACGAGGTTGGCCCAGCGGACGTAGAGCGGTGGGATCGGTTCGAAGCGGCCGGGCCAAGTTTCCTGGTTGTGGGGCCAAGCGAGCCAGAGGCACTTTTGGGGTTCCCACTCTGCCGGAACTCGCCGGCGTGAGCTGGAATCGAGGGGGCCGCTGGTCGCGACTTCGATGTCGTGCGGCGGCGGAGTCACGAACGTTCCCGCCTACTCGACCGCAATCTCTTCCTTCACCTTTTGGATGAAGTGTGGAGATTTTCCTCCCTTGCTTAGTTCAGTCGCCCGCTTCTGAGCCTCTTTCTTTTGATCGAATTCAAAAACTGCAACCCGTTTAAGGTTTTGGCTGAAAACACCCCAGTAGAGCTTCATTCGGACGTCGGCAGCGGCCTTTTTCTTCGACTTCCGTGTTGATTTTTTCGCTGCTTTCTTCTTCTTGGATGCACCAAGTTTCTCAGCAGCTTCCGCTTCAGCGGCTAATGCCTTCCGACTGACGACCTTGCGGGCCATAGAGCAATAGTGGGGTTGGAGGATGAGGGGACGATTTGCTTGAAGCGAGAGGATACCACTTCCACGGGAAATCGTCATGGGGAGAAGTCGGCATCGCTGGCCACGGGCTTTGTGGCTTGCCCATTGTGCCGATTGTGCCCATTCGTACTGGTCAGGCAGGTTTTGGCGGGCACCAGCTGCTCTTCAGGCCAATCTTGTTTCAGGAAATTTTGGCTGGGTGGAGCTTGATCAGGGCCATGCGGGAGAAGATTCGACAGCCGCGGGAAAGGCCGAAATGCCTTGCCACGGCGTGAATCAAGCTCAATGCGGGCGTATTGTCCTGGCATTTTTCAGATTCTTGGCGAAGCATTCAGCGATCTGACGATGCTGTCCGAAATCGGTTCGGAAATACATGTCCGAACCATTGGGAAAGGATCGCTATCCCCAGCGGCCGATCTCGCTTAT
>JAQWPZ010000092.1 GCA_029245125.1 Rubripirellula sp. | reverse complement strand
TCCAGGGAACCGCTAATTGCTCTTTCAGCCGGTTTGACCAAACGAGTTCTTTCTTTAGCAATGCCGGCCAAGTTCTTTCCCCGATTCAGGCTCTGCTGATTTCTTGGCTGTTGACCGGCGGATTCTCCACGATCGTCGCTTACTGCGATAAAACATGGCGGCTTTGGGGGTGAGGCGGTGGTCTGTGGGCTGGGCCTGCGTCAGAAACCTATCTTTCGCTCAGTTCAGGTGATCTGGTATGGGTGCTTTTGGATCGTAAGAAAATACCCACCCCAGCGGAACTCACGGAAGATTGCCGTTATGAGCTACAGATCGCTCCTAAGCCTGCTCTTGGTTTCAGTTAGCGTTGCCGTTGCATCGGCCGACAAACCAGCTCTTTTGAGGATGTTCCAGCGGACATCTGCCACTGAAGCAGATCCCAATAAGACCTACGAATTGTCTGAAGAAGACGGGCCGTGGATGATTCTCGCTTCGACCTTTGTGGGAGAGGGAGCGAAGACGCGAGCGGCAAAGCTGGCCCTGGAGATTCGCAGTGAGCTGAAACTGCCAGCCTTCATTTACAAAGAAAATTTTGACTTTACCGGCACGATCGACCGCGATCCGAGGACCAGTAAGTCGATTCGATATGCGAACCGATATCGTTACGACGCCTATGCAGTCTTGGTTGGTGAATACGATTCGGTCGAGCATCCCGGGGTCGAGGGAGATCTCAAGCGAATCCGTGCAGCCAAGCCGGATGTGTTTCAGGATCCCAATAACGTGGCTGCCGAAACCGACCGCAGCAACCCGGTCACCACCCTCAAGTCGATTACAACCAACCTGTTTTCGTCCAGGAAGGATAGCCCTGCTGGGCCGATGGGGCAGGCTTTTGTCACTCGCAATCCCATGCTGCCCGAGCAGTTCTTTAAAGCTCCTCCAGTCGATTCATTTGTTCACGAAATGAACGATGGGCTGCAGCACAGCTTATTGAAATGTGATGGCAACTACACCGTCGTGGTCAAGACGTTCGAGGGACTCGGAGCGATCGTGGATGGTAAAGCTGACAAGAAATTCGCGCCCAGCGAAGAGCGTTTGAACCGGTTCTTGCTGGATGCTGAAAAGATGACCAACCAGTTGCGAAAGCAGGGTGTCGAGGCCTATCAGTTCCATGACCGCTATCGTTCCCTGGTCACCGTTGGTAGCTTTGAATCTCTCGGTCGTGAACTCCCCGATGGCAAGTTCGAGTATACGCCCGAGATTCGTGCTGCGATTAAACGATACAGCGCGTTCAACGTGCGACCGGAATTGGCTCGTCAGGTGCCCGCCGGCACCAAAGGCGTCGCCGCCAACGGTGTTGGTGCAATTCCTTTCGACGTCGAACCGACACCGATCGCGGTTCCTAAATCATCCAAGCGAAGCCTGTACGGCTCTAAGATAGGAATGCGTTAATCGATGTTTGACCTCGTCCTGGGAACGCACAACGCGAAGAAACTCGTTGAACTTCGAATGTTGCTGCCTGAGGACCGCGTCAAACTGACCTCGCTGGCCGAGATTCCAGCAGCGATCGAGGTCGAGGAAACTGGCGACACCTTTGCCGCCAACGCCGCCCTAAAAGCGACCGAGCAAGCGAAGCATCTCGGTCGCTGGGTCTTGGCCGAGGATTCTGGCTTGACCGTCAACGCGCTCCAAGGCGCCCCCGGAGTGATCTCGGCTCGCTACGCCGGAGAGCATGGGGACGACGAAGCCAATAATGACAAATTATTGCGCGAGCTCGGTGATGTGCCAGACGATCGTCGCGGTGCCCAATTCAATTGCTTCTTGTGCTTGGCTGATCCCCGGGGTGAAGTGCGATTGCAGGCGAGTGGTCAGTGTTGTGGTCGCATCGCCCAACAACGCAGCGGCGGTGCGGGCTTTGGCTACGATCCGCTCTTTATCATTCGCGAATATCATCGCACCTTTGGCGAACTGGATCTGACGGTCAAGCGAGCCATCAGCCATCGTTCCCGAGCTTTACGGCAATTCATGCCACGCATGCTGAGACTGGTCAGAGATGAAAAAGGTGAGGCCTAACCTCACAACGCCATTTCTTTTCGCTTGCGGGCGGCTCGAAACGAAGCGACGCAAGCCAGCAGCAACACGAGGCACAGGATCGACATCGATCCAATCAGTGGTAACCCATAGCGGTCGGCCGCCTGATCTTCAAGCAATCTCCGTAAACTGCCCACGCCGCCAGCCGCCGTGCCGACCAGGGCTAACACCGCTGTCACATGCATCGCATGTTTGCGTCGATGCGGATTCAAAGCGACGACGCCGCAAAACAACACCGGAATGCCAAGCATCATCGGGTAGAACTGGTGGGGGCTCTTCTGCTCGGTGCTGATCAAACCGAGAAAGGTGAGGCCGCAAAGCAGAAGTCCAAAAACGATGCCAACACGGGCCATTCAGCGACTTTCGGGGGTAATAGAGGGTGGCGACAAAGCAATGCTCAGCAGGGTGCCCCGGGATACAGAGCAATGCTCGGTTGGAGCAGGGAACGGACGTAAGAGCGTAACTGGCGGGCAACCGTGAAGATAGACACCGCCGTCAGCAAGCGAATTCGTCACTAGGCGAATTCGTCACCCAGCGTTTTGGAGGGGCTCCGCGGCACCGATGGCTGGCAAGCGTTTTCCCTTGGGGGCGAATGCTCCGACGCTGCTTCTTCAATGATCCTGGAAGTGCTCGTTGGTGGGGGGGCCGGATAGACCATCCCTTGCCGCTGATTATGGCTGCATTTTCAGGACCGGTAGGCGGCCTCGCTTTTCGATTTGGCTGCGAATCTCAGGAGGCGTTAGGTCGGCTGGGCGAGGTCGCTCCGCAGGATCGGTGGCGGGGGAGGAAAAGCGGCTTCCCTGGCGTGTCCCCCGGCGTCGGAATTCGTTTTCAATTGCTAATCGCAATGCCGATTTCTCCAGGCACCACTTTGGTTCGATCAGGTAGTCGGGTGGGGCGTCGCCGCTTATGCGTTCCACGATCACCGCAGGCGAGATCCGTTCCAGGAAATCGACGACGGTTTGGATGTAATCGTCCCGTTGCATCATCTGAATTTCGCCCGCAATCACTTGGTCGCCCAGCGGTGTGCCGGTGACGGCGTACAGGTTGTGCAGCTTGATTGCATCGACGCCGAGGCGTCCAATTTCGTTTGCCGTTTCCATCATCATCGCGTGCGTTTCGCCCGGTAGTCCCAAGATAATGTGGGCGCAGCACTCGAAACCTCTTCCCCGGCTGCGGTCGACGGCATTGACCATGTGTTCGTGGCAGTGTGCCCGATTCATCCATTGCAGGCTTTCGTCGTACATGGTCTGCATCCCGTATTCGAGCGAGACATCGTGCCGTCGGGACAGATTTTCGAGCAATTCGAGGACCGATTCAGGAGCACAATCGGGCCGCGTTCCGATCGCCAATCCAACCACCTCGTCACTGACCGCTAACGTTGATTCGAACAATTCGGCTAACTGATCGACGGGGGCGTAGGTGTTGGTTGCTGGCTGAAAATACGCGATAAAGCCCTGCACGTTGTGATAGCGTCGGCGGACCGATTGGATTCCCGTTTCGAGTTGCTCGATAACCCGTTTCAGCCGGACGCGGCGTGAGGGGCTAAACGAGCGATTGTCGCAGAAATTGCAGCCACCACGAGCGACAGCGCCATCGACGTTGGGGCAGGTAAATCCAGCATCGATGCTGACCCGCTGAATCCGACCGCCATGGCGTCGCTTCAGGGCAGCTCCGAATGCGTTGAGGACCAATCCTTCGTGCTGCCAAGCGAGTTGATCGACGTTTTTTGGGGGGGAGGGCACAGTCAGAGTTGCCAAACGGGGTATATGGATCAAAATAGAACAACGGACAGGGTATGATGCGTATCAGTCTATCGCCCGATGCAATCTCTTCCTGCCCCCAATTCATTGGAAGGCGGCGATTTCAGCCGTCAACGACTAACCCGTGGGTAGCCACTGTGAATTCCGACCGACCGAACGAAGAACCAATTCACGGACTCGAAAAAAAGGACGAGCAATATGCTGGTCCCCTCGGGCAGCTGACACCATGCGGCGGAGGTGATCCGATTCCGCTTAATAAGAAACGGCTGTTGATCGGGCGGCGAGGCGAGGCGGATGTGCAGCTGAAGTTTAACAATGTGTCCACCCAGCATTGCCGATTAACGCTCGAACATGGTTATTGGTTCGTTCGTGATCTGAACAGCCGAAATGGAACCAAAGTGGACGACCGTGCGGTCATGCGGAAACGCGTCGATCCGGATTGCAAACTGTCGATTGCTCGCCACGAATACATCATCCAGTACGATCCGCAGCAGCTCGGTGCCTACGGTCCCCCTCCAGCCGACGACGACTACATGGACGAGATGATGCGTAGTTCGCTGATGGACCGTGCGGGTTTGAAAAAACGAGATGCACAAAAAGACAAGCCGCGGTCCCAGCGGGTGTCGTTGGATGATTCACTGAAGAAAAACCCCAAGAAATAGAAGTCACCGTGGGCCCACCTTTGGCTGGGCGGATTTGTGAAGACAGCGACAACTTTTGGAGATGAGCGTGATGCTGCGTTGGCCTTGTGTTGTATTCGTGTTTTCCATCCTCGCCTGCGGTCTGTTCGCGGGTGCCGCAGTTCGAGCGGACCAGCGTCCGAACATTGTGTTCCTATTTGCCGACGACCAGTGCAGTTATTCGCTTGGTTGTTACGGTACGCCGGGTGTGAAAACGCCGAACCTCGACCAATTGGCGCGGGAAGGAATGGTGTTTGACCATCATTACGACACGACCGCCATCTGCATGGCCAGTCGTGCCAATGTGATGACCGGACTGTTGGAATACAAAAACGGATGCAATTTCTCTCATGGCCCGCTGCTGAGTGAGCATTGGCAAAAGTCCTACCCAAACTTGCTTCGCGATGCAGGATATTGGACTGGGTTTGCCGGCAAATTTGGCTTCGAAGTAGCCCGCGCACCAGGGAAGAAAGGGGTATTGCCGGCGGAGGATTTTGATCGCTGGGGAGGCGGCCCGGGGCAAACCTCTTACGTCACCGCGAAGAACAAGTCGATGGTCAAGTATGCCAAAGAGTATCCCCATTCGACTCTCTCGTACGGAGCCTTTGGTCGCGATTTTGTGCTTGAAGCCGCTGAGTCAGAGCGACCATTTTGCTTGTCGATCAGTTTTAAAGCACCTCACATGCCGGCCACGCCCGATCCGCAATTTGATTCGGTTTACGCCGGAGCAACATTCACCAAACCGGCGAATTACGGTCGCGAGTATGGTGAGCATTTCTCTTTGCAAAGTCAGAAAGGTCGCCAATTCGAACGCTTTCACAGTTGGAATTACAGCGATCAGTACGACAGTGTGATGGCAACCTATTACCAGCAGATTTACGCGATCGATGTGGCGGTCGGGATGATTCGTCAAGCGATCAAGGAAGCTGGTGTGGCCGAGAATACCGTGGTTATCTACACCAGCGATAATGGTTTTCTGTGCGGGTCGCATGGGTACGGTTCTAAAGTACTGCCATACGAGGAGTCATCACGAGTTCCGCTAATCATGCTCGATCCGCGGCATGCAAATAGTGGTCGCAAATTGCGTTGTCGCGCTTTGACAGGCAACGTCGATTTCGCACCGACCATGTTAGCGCTGGCCGATCTGCCCGTTCCAGAGACCATGGACGGAAAAGATTTGATGAAGCTGTATGACGATCCAACCGCCAAAATTCACGACTCCCTGCCGTTGATCAACGTCTGGGGGCCGAAGCCGGTCCACTCTTTGGCGGTCGTTACCAAAGATTGGAAATACATTCTCTGGCCCTACCAAGAAGATGGGCTCGAGCCAACCGAGGAACTTTACGATCTGAATACCGACCGCTTGGAATTAACGAATCTGGTCGATTCGCCTTCGGCTCTCGGGAACTTGCACGAGATGCGCTCGGTCTACGATCACTGGGTGGGCGATTGGAAACAATCAGCGGTACCGTATCACGACTACCAGCCCTTCGGTGATTTTTTTAAACGAAAGCAGCGGTAGTTCCAGTCCGCAAGCTTTCAGTGCAGCCACGGTCGCAAACTGATGCGGGCTACCGCGACGGGCTTGTGAGAACTCTTCGGCAGCGATTTTTGTCTCCCGATCGAAGCCAAATTCACGACCGTCTGTGACGGGACCCCTTCGTGTTCGGGTGTGAGCCCAACTGCCATCGCCAGAGGCGTCGCAGCGGAGGTCAATGATCCCAGTACTTCAAGCAGTGCAAAGATCCGAATCGAACGGCAGCGGCGGGTCGGAGTTCGCTGCGCCGCTTTCGCGGCCGCCAGGTCTACTGGTCGGTTTTGACTTGGCAGCGAGTTTTGATTCAGCAGCAGCGAGTTTTGATTCAGCAGCAGGTGTTGAGCGAACAGGCCCTTGATAACAGCATTCGTCCGTTGGCCGGCTTTCGATCGCGCGAGCGGTCAAAATGTTGCGGCTTCGGCTGGGTGCGCCAGCGGAATGCGAGCAACCAGAATGAATGCTAGCTAGGCGAAGCGACCCCGCGACCTTGTTTTGAAGCATTGCGGCAATCGCAATGCGATCGGCTTACAGGCAGTCATGGGACGACGGCCAGGCGTGAGGTGATTAGAAGGGGGGCGTAGCCTGAGGCGTGTCGAGAGGTGAAAAGGCGGCTGCCATGCCGAGGGCCGGTCTAGTTCGAGGGCCGGTCTAGCTCGAGGGCCGGTCTAGCTCGAGTGCCGGTCTAGCTCGAGGGCTATCGGGAATCTGGCGCGGTGTACGCAAGGTCGGTTGTCTAAGTTCGGCTTCAAGCAGGCTTTCATAAAGGAACATTGAGTGCAGGTGCAAAAGAATTTGTTTTGGTGCTTTCTGCGCGGTTTTACGCTTTTTTTGAGTTTTGCCCCTTGCGTAAGAAGGGTATGTTAGTTGCAATGCGTATGCAGATAAAACCGAATGTGAATGTCCACTTGCCCCACACCTGTCCCGCTTGGTGTCGGCAGGAAGAAGAGGCGTTCGGGACGGCTGCGATTGATTTGTTGGCCGCTGCCACGCGATGGCTTGGTCAAGCGGCAAGGTTTTTTATAACTCGTTTTTTGAGAAAGAAAATATAAATGCGTAAGCTTCTTCGCAATAAAAAGGGCCAGGGCCTCGTCGAGTACGGCATCCTGGTTGGCGGCATCGCACTGGTTGCTTTGGCTGCCACTGCAATCCTGGGCCACAAGACAACCGACCTGATCGGTACCGTTGCCGGTGCACTGCCGGGGGCGCATGCGGATGACGAGGGCCCGATCATCAGCGGCAAGTTGGTCAATACGACTCTCGTCACTGGCGAGGATAGTGTACAAGGACTCGCGCTTGACGCTTCAAGCCCAGGTTCGCTCTCTGGCAACCTTGGGATTGGTGGCGGCGCTACTTTGGTTATCGAGCCGTAGCCGGTGTTGAGTCACGACGTGCATGGGATGAGGCCGGGCGGCTAGCCTTTCTTCGTCGCGAGAATGGCACGGCGGGACTCGCTCGCTGAAATTCGCTACCCGGTTGTCGATTGGCTTCCGGGTAGTGTTCGTTTTGCTCTTTGTTCCTTGCAAGGTTTCTCGTGCTTGAGGCATCGATCGTCTGGATACCGATCGTCATCGGCGCGATAGCGGTTGTGTTCGATTTGCGTAGTCGAGAGATTCCAGACAGTCTTTCGATCGTGTTGGTGTTGTTAGCGTTTCTGCAACTCGCGTTGCCGATCACTTCGTTGACTTGGTGGAGCCGTTTGCTTGGTGGTTTGGTGGCATTGATGGTTGGTGCTGTCCTGGCATACCGAGACGGATTTGGCGGCGGCGATGTGAAGTTGTTCGCGGCTCTAGGATGTTGGTTTGGGATCGGCGGCGTGTTTCCGTTAGCCCTTTGGATCGCCCTGGCTGGCTTGCCACTGGCGCTGATTGCGGCTGCTCGAAAGCAAGTCGATTTCGCCTATGCACCAGCGATCTTGATCGGCGTCTGTGTGCATTCGTTTGCGCCCCATTTATTGCATCAATTGGCGACTTGGTGATCGACCTGAATGACTTTCTGACTAGAGTATCGTCATGGCAAAACTACGAAAAAGTGGCGTTCGAGGCTCCTCTGTCCCGCTCCTGTTGATGGGTGTGACGGCGTTTGGATTTCTCGGCTTGGCCGGGTTGGGAATCGCCTGGGCGGGTGGGTACTTTGACGTCTCGGCAGCCCAGAAACCGGTCGACCGGACAGGTCAGCTTGCCTTCCCTGCGCTGGTCCGCGCAGTACCAGCTTTCGAGTCGCTCTCCAAAGATGATTTTATCGACCCACGGACTGGGCAGTTGCATGTGATTTGGCTGCCTGAGGCGACAGCGACGCTTGCAACCCGCGATATGTCCGAGTTGATCGGTCGCGTGGTTCGCCGCGACAAGCTGATGAATTCGGTGCTTTCAGAAAATGATTTATTAGAAAAGGGCACGCGTCCAGGATTGTCGGCTGGCGTACCGGTTGGCAAGGTTGCGTTATCGATGCCAGCCGCCGGGATCCCTGGCTTGGAGCAACTTCGAAATCGCGATCGCTTCGATCTGATGATAGCGTTGCCCCAACGAGAAGATAACGATCAGATTTCGAACAGCGAACCAGCGGCTTTGTTCGGCGGCGTGAAAGCTCCCTCACTTCGAGTCGGTCAGCTTTCTCGTCAGCACGGGGTCAAACAGCTTGTGACCGACGGGATGCTAGTCACGCTTTACAAAGGCGAGAAGCGTTCGACTACTGGTTCGCGGGGACTAACCATCCCAGCGAACAAGTCAAAGAAAACGCCTTCATCCTCATCCGGCGTATTCGCCGAGCTGGCGATCGAC
>JAQWPZ010000072.1 GCA_029245125.1 Rubripirellula sp. | reverse complement strand
TTCCTACTGGTTTGCCTTCGCGTCCTTCGCGTCCAATTTGAGCTGCCAGGTCAACAACGGTCTTGATGGTTTGTAGGGGAACCCGGCTTTCCAGCATCTGCAGGTCACGGCTGGTCAAGCGTCGCATTCGCTCGTCCAGTTGCAGGTGGCTGATGGAGTCAAGGCGGCCCTGTTGGAATCCGCTGTAGACGGCCACGACCTCGCCGTTGGTCCGAATCAACTCGTTGGCGGCTGATTCCAGCAGTGCGTGCTGAAGCCGCTCCAGCAGCGGAGCTTTCTCTTTGTTAAGAGCCAGTGGTTTCAGGCCCAGCTCGGCGGCGCCTTCCAGGTCGTCTATCGCATCGACAGCCACGATCACAGGCTTTTCAACGCCGTTGCTCATCTCACTGATCCGTCTCCAGTCAGTGGCACCATGGAGCAGAATCAGAAGAGCATCAGCATTGCGGTCTTTGAGCAAATCGAAGGCCGCGGCAACCATCGCCGCACTGTGTTTGGTCAATCGTTGCGTTGCCATCGACCACCGGACAAGTTGGAGGCAGGAGAAAGAACTGAACTGCCCCCAGTTTTAGCCGAAAGCCGCTGCTTCGCACAATCGCGCGCGGCACTGAATTGCACCGGATTGCCCGCTTCACGATCAATCAGGCAATTTGTCACCGGCAGCCAGAGAGCTGGGCCCGACCGAGCCAGTCGCTAGGTGTGGGGGCCCCCAAGAAACCGTTGCTGGACGATTCCTGGTTGGGCATCGGGTCGGTCGTTGGGGTGGTTGTGCTCTAGCGTCGCGATTGTTTGGATCGAGCGACGGTAGGTGTTCGCCAAGCAGGGCCGCTCTTATAAACCCGTTCGTAATACATCGCCAAGGATCGCAGGGCGTGACCCTTGGGGCCGATTTTCCACTCGCGACCCCGTTCCTCATACATCGATTTCATCAAAAATCGCACGGCACTGACCAGTCGGCGATCCTGCAATTGGGAATCGGGAGTGATGGTCAACAACCACTCGATGATATGTCCTGTCGTTTGGATCTTGCGGTCCAGATCACCATTGTCTTCTCGTCCCTCAAACCAATCGGTCGTCATCGAGCCATCTCGATTTTGCAGTCGATAGGCGTATCGCTGGAAATCTTTGGTGTAGGTTTCCGCCCGTTTCCATTGGCCCGTAATCGGCTTGCCTTCAGCGCGGCGTTTTCTCAGGGCGTGTGCATAACCCATCAGGCGATGGGTTCCACCACATGCTGAACCCACGATGGGTTGTTTCAGTTCTTCGCGAATGAGACGCTCGAAGTCCCAGATCTCGCCCTCTGAGTTTCGCCACACGATATCGGTATCCAGGTAATGGGCCAGACCGATCAAGGTGAACGTGAGTTCCTCATCAGGACGGCAGGCCAGCATTTCCGATTCGATCAAATCCCCTACCGTGAATCGCTGATCATCTGCATAGAGTGAGTACTCAAACGGTACATCACAAAGTGACAAGATCGCCAAGAGCTGTGCCTGATGGCCCTGCAGACCAACACCGCTGCGGGCGTTGATCATTCCGTCTTGCTCCGTCAACAGCAGCTGGCCGCGGCAAGCATTGTTTCCCGCGATCCATGCGATGGCGTTGTAGTTCCGTCGTTCGGTTTTGATTTTGGTGTCAGCCCCGTACACCATGATCGAGTGCATGAGGCCCCAGTTGCTGCGTTTATTCGCATCCTCGGGACGGGCATAGTAGTACCGTAGGCATGCACGCATCATGCTTTGCATGCTGCGGACGGTCCGGTTGAGTTGGATCGATTCACGCGGAAATCCGGTGTAATCGAGGTTGGCCCGAACCTCTCGAGGTTCGGGAGTAACATCACCCACACGCCCGGTAATGCTCGATTCCGACTCAATTGCCAAGTCGGTCGGTTTGCGAGCCGATCCAGCCGCGGAATCACGTTTCTCGGCGGCGACCGGTGCCTTGACCTTTGGTGGTGCTGCTTTCGGGGAATCTGCTTTTGGTGGTTGCTCAGCTTTCGGCCGAACCGATTCGATCTCCTCGCCGACCGGTTTGCCATCCACGTCGATTCGAAGCTCTCGAACCTTCAGCGTTTCGAGGCCTTTACGTGGTTGGGACTCAGGCTTCGGCACATCGCTCTGCTTCGGCACATCACTCTGCTTCGGCACATCGCTCTGCTTCGTTTTGTCCGAAACCTCTCGCCGCTTCTCTGCCGTGTCTGCCGATGCATTTTGCTCGGTTGCCGGGGGTCTCGCCTCACCAGCCTTCGAGGATTCGTCTGGCTGTTTTGTGGGGGACTCACCGCCGAGGACACCGGCATCTTTTCGCAATTGCCAGCCGAGATCTGGCCCGGATAGAACGGGGCGACTCAATGACGGGGGATCTGTTGCCGGTGGGCGAACTTCTAGTGGGGGCCGTGGCGGCGTCATCTTGACCGACGGTTTGGTCTTTGGGCCGGCGAGCTTTTCGAGCAGCCACGGACGCTTGGCAATCCGCATTTCGAGCGTTGAATTGACCGGTGGCACAAGCGACAATTCCGTCGCCGGACCCACACTGGCTGCCGGGGGTGTTGCCCGTTCTGCCGGGATTGCTGGAGGAGCCTCGGTAGCGGGCTCCTGTGATGCTGCAGGATATGCGATCACGGAAACCGACGCGGATGCTAGCAATATCGCGACGGACCGTCGGACAGTGGATTTGGTTGAGCTTCGACGGTTCTTATGCACTTCAGGCTCCGATAAGGGTTACACCTACCCTCTGCTATCGGATGTCGAGCCGCGGAACTTCATTGGAGTTTGCGGTAGTCGCTGTGGTAAGTGTCCCTCAGCAAGCCTGATTTGCTGACGAGATGCTGAGTGATTGGTCACCAAGCCCTCCCCCCTGGTCGCCAAATTTCTTTTGGCGACTCGCCGGCGAACTGCTCAGCCCACTTTACAAGTCAAACGCATCGAGCGAATCGATCAATTCGTCGAGCTGATCTTTGGGCTGGTTGGCATTATCAATTTGCCTTTTTTTGAGCTGGTCGTTGATCCCGATCGCGTCACGACCGGCCAGCAATAATTGTTCATCGCGTTCTCTTGCGGCGGTCGCAATTGGATCATCGTCCTTGGTCGGCGCGCCGAAAAGCTGCGAGAGGTCAATTTTGAATCCTTCATCCCCCTCCGTTTCAGCGCCGGCGATGGCGGGCGCTTTGTGTTGAGGAAAGATGATGGCATTTTCGGGGCAAACCCGACTGCATGCCGGGCAGCCCTTACGGCAGTTGTCAGGCTGTTCGACAAGAATATTTTCGCCTTGATCAACACCGTAGACGCCGAAGAGGCAGAAATCGACGCATTCCATGCAGTTGGTGCAGCGATCAAAGTCGATCACGGGGTACCAGCGACGCCCGGTCTGTTCATCGACTTGGCGAATTGATCCGCCGATCACGGGCAGGCTGGTGTTTTCTTCTTGGATGCCAAGAAGCCGACGAATCTCATTAACAAATGTGTCTGCATCGTTCGCAACTTTCAGGTCGAGACATGAAATGTTGCGTTCGGGTCGGGGAAACAGGTCGGTCACGTGATCGACTTGACGCTCGTCCGCAGGTGGGGAATCGTCGGCGGGTTTGTCCCCTTCGTCTTCGTCGCCGAGCTGACCTAGCAGCACCTCCCCGATTTGTCCTTGGATCCCATTTCGGTCGAGTACCCAGTGGGCAGCCCGAGAAAAGATCCAGGAGACCACAATCAGATCATGTTCGATCGCCGAGAGCAGCGCAAACGATTCGCTCGACTTTGGCAGGTCATAGAGGTGCGGGACGACTAGGACATCGACTCCCTCAATCTGTCCGACCGCATCGGCGATCGCTTTTTCGATCGCTCGTTTTTGCGGATTACGGGATTGACCTTGGGAGACGACGACGGTCGACGTGTTGTTATTGACTGCTGAGATCATCGAAGCGGGCTGAGCTGAAAAAAATGGTTTCTGTGGTCTACCAATCCAACGGCGCTGTCCAGGCGGATTTCGCATCCGCGAGATCAACTTCCAAGATCGGATCACCGTCGCGGGCTATCGACATCTGGTCGGCCCCTTCGATTGTACCCAACCGGAAAATAGGAACACCCGCTTGCTCGACCAATTGCTTGAATTGCTCCGCCGCTTCGGGGGTCGATTCGACCAAAAACCGGGTATTTGACTCACTGAATAAGGCTTGGGTCGAGGAGAGATCGCCGGCCATCTCGTGAACGTCGAGGTTCATTCCCAGTCCTCCTGCCATCGCCATCTCAGTGGCAGCGACGGCGAGGCCACCTTCACTGAGGTCGTGACAGGATCGGATGAGGCGTTTGGATATCGCTTGGTGAATTGCCTGGAAGGTCGCTTTCGCACGATTGAAGTCGACCTGCGGGACCTCTCCGCCGTCCAGTTCTCGGACGAGAGCGAGATGTGAGCCGCCGAGTTCGTTTTTCGTTTCACCGACCAACCACACGACGTCACCCGCCCGCTTCGCGTCCATGGTGATCGCCAGCGACACGTCGTCGATTTGTCCCATCGCACTGATCAGCAGGCTGGGCGGGATCGAAATTGTTTGCCGGTCACCTGTTTCGTCTTCGTAGCTGAACTCGTTGTTCAAGCTGTCTTTTCCGCTGATGAAAGGCGTACCGAGTGCTACCGCCATGTCTTGGCAGGCAATGGCAGCTCGGACGAGTGATCCGAGTGTTTCGGCCCGATCGGTGTATCCCCAGCAAAAATTATCGAGGATGGCGACCCGGTCTGGATCGGCGCCGACGGCAACGGCGTTTCGCATCGCTTCATCAATGGCCGAGGTCGCCATGTGGTAGGTGTCGAAGTCGCCGTAGTGGGGATTCATTCCACATGACATGACCAAGCCACGTTGGCTTTGCAGAAGCGGGCGGATGACTGAGGCATCACCGGGACCGTCACATTGCGGACCGACCAAAGGTTTGACGACGCTGCCGCCTTGTACCTCGTGGTCGTACTGCCGGATGATCCAGTGTTTGCTGGCAACATTGTGGCAGGCAAGCACGTCCAGCAAGGTTTGGCGATGGTCCGCAGGCGAAAGCGATCCGGCATTCAGTTGTTTGGATGGCTCCGGGGTGTACACGGCATCACGAATCACGGGAGGCCGCCCATCATGCAGAAATTGCATGGCGAGATCACCGACAGTTTGCCCATTGAACGTCAGGTGAAGTCGCCCGGTGGGGGTGAAGCGACCGAGGATTGCGGCATCGACCCCTTCGCTTTCGCAGAGTTCGCGGAGTTCTTGCCAGGATTTTTGTGGGACGGCCAGCACCATTCGCTCTTGGGCCTCGGAGATCCAAATTTCGGTGTAGGTCAAACCCTCGTATTTAAGCGGTGCCTTTTCGAGCCAGACCTCCGCTCCGACCTCTTCACCCATCTCGCCGACGGCGCTGGAGAAGCCGCCTGCGCCGCAATCAGTCACGGCATTGAATAAGCCGCGATCGCGTGCCTGCATCAATACATCTAAAACCATTTTTTCAGTGATCGCATTCCCGATTTGGACTGCTCCACCGGAGAGGGATTCTGATTCACTGGTGAGTTCGGCGGAACTGAAGGTTGCCCCATGGATTCCATCTCGTCCGGTGCGACCACCGATGGCAACGATCAGATCATCTGGTTCAACCTGTTTTTCCTCCATGCCGACCGGGATCATGCCGGCGTTGCCGCAATAGACCAGCGGGTTGCCGAGGTATCGACGGTCGAAGTAGACCGCTCCGTTGACGGTTGGGATTCCCATCCGGTTGCCGTAGTCGCGGACACCCGAGACGACACCTTTAATCACCCGTCGCGGGTGCAAGACGCCGGGCGGCAGTGAGTCGGCCGGAGTGTCGGGGGGAGCAAAGCAAAACACGTCTGTGTTGCAGACTGGTTTTGCGCCCATACCCGTTCCCATCGGATCACGGATCACACCACCGATGCCGGTATTGGCACCGCCGTAAGGTTCAAGTGCGGAAGGATGGTTATGGGTTTCGACTTTGAAGCAGGCATGAAATTCGTCATCAAATTTGACGACACCTGCATTGTCTTTGAAAACCGAGACGCACCAATCATCGTCGCCAAGGCATTTCCGAATGGTTTGTGTCGCTGCGAAGATCGTTTCTTTCAGCATGTTGTCATACTGACGCTCGTCGCCACCGGGGGTGCCGTCGCTGCTAGGTCCGCGGTAATGAATCCGACCGGCGAGTGTCTTGTGGCTGCAATGTTCCGACCAGGTCTGCGCGACGGATTCCAGTTCGATGTCGGTCGGGTCGCGGCCAAGTGATTCGAAGTGCGATCGGATGGTTTGCATCTCGACCAGAGTGAGGTACAGCTGCCCCTCGCGAGAGAGGCGATCTAGACCTTCGTCATCGAGTTGACGAATCGGGACGGTAATCAATTGGAACGTCGATGGTGTGCCGATGTCGAGCTGGTCGATTTCCAGCGGACCAACCACGACCTGTTCAATGGCGTCATTGCTCAGGGCTCTTCGGCAGATCGCGTGAAGGGTGGTCTCGTCGATTTCGCCGAGCCAATATTTTCGCATCGTGCGGACTGCAGCCACGTCAAATCCGGCGTCTTGCGCCGCACCAACCGTGCTGGCGGCGACCGGGTCCATCACACCAGGTTTTGGCAGTACGTGCACGAGTGTCGATTGATCGCCGGGCGGTTCGAGCAAGGTATCCTGGCCGGCGATCGCGACGACGGAACGTTCGGTTACCGAGTCACAGAGCAGCGTTTCTGCTAATCGACTCGCTTCGTCGAGCGCAAACTCGCCCTGCACCAAAAAGCTGCGGGCAAACGAAACCGGAACACGATCACCGAGGCCAAGCTCGGCGATCTCCTCGGAGGTGCGGGCAGCTTCCCGGTCGATCTGGCTGTCGGCGGGATAGATGTCGATTTGCCAAAGCGGCATGGTGTCAGTCCTGATTCACATCGATTGGTGCTTCAATTGTTTCGCTTCCGCCAACCAGGCTTTCAGTTGATCGCTGTCGGGGCGACCAATTAATTGCCTGAGTTGATCCAGTTCCGTCGAGAATCGTTCCAGCTCATGAATAATGGCTTCCCGATTCTCCTGGCAGATCGCAGTCCACATCTCAGGATCGCCAGCGGCGACCCGTGTGATGTCCTGCCATCCGCTGCCCACCAACGGTCGAGCGTCATGGGCCGGTAATTTGGCAACCAGTGCGGACACCAAGTGTGGCACGTGGCTGACTGATGCCAAGTGGGTATCGTGCTCCTGGGCGGACATTTGTTTGATCATCCCGCCGGTCAATTCCCAAAAATTCACTGCCCGTTGCAATTGTTCAGGGGGTGTTCGTGGGCTGGGGGTCAAAATGATCAGTTTGTCGTCCATTAGGTCGGCCGTCGCATGCTCAGCCCCGGTTTTTTCGGAGCCGGCAATCGGATGAGCCCCGACAAATTTGGTTTCGTCTTGCGGGTGGTCGGCGATCGCATTGACGATTTTCGCTTTGGTGCTGCCCACGTCGGTAATCAGGCAGTCGGGGCCGGTGATTTCGGCCGCACGAACCACCAGCGAGGCAATTCGATCGACCGGCGCGGCAACAATCACGGCATCGCAATCGCGACAAACCTCTTCGACCGACTGAGATGCCCGGTCGACGATGCCCGCTTCGACGAGGCGTTTGGCTGTTGTTTCGCTGCGGGTAAGGCCTGCGAATTCAGTTTGCGGGCAGCGGCGGCGAAGTGCTAAGGCAGCACTACCGCCCAGCAATCCAACGCCCAAGATGCCGATTCGGTGGGGCCACTGGTTAGGATTGTCCTGCATCGCGTCATTCCATTTTCGGAGGGTCAACAGGAAGGTATCAATGCCAGCTGACCTCGATCACTACCCGGCCTCGGTCACTACCCGGCCGCGGTCACCTGCTAACCTCGGTCAGACGCGAGTAAAACAGGTTTATTGGGTCTGTCTTTTGGACCCAGTTATTTTCTGAAATCCGGTCTTCTTACAGTCCGGTCAGAGACAACCGTCGGAACCACCTAATCAAAGGCGAAGCTCGTTCTCACTGATCCAATGCAGTCTGCCGGTTGCTAAAGTTCTGGTAGTTCGTGGCCCATTTTGGCGCGTTTCGTTTCGAGATAGCGTTGGTTGTGCTCGTTGGCGGGGGGCACAATCGGTACTTGGTCGGCGACCTGCAGGTCAAACCCACGCAGGTTGAATGCCTCTGTCTTTTTTGGATTGTTGGTCAGCAGCCGAACTTCGCTCAAGCCGAGATCTTTCAGGATTTGCAATCCAATCCCGTAATCTCGCATGTCGGCTTTGAAGCCAAGTGCATGGTTGGCTTCAACGGTGTCCATTCCATCATCTTGCAACGCGTAGGCTCTGATTTTTTGTGCCAACCCGATCCCGCGTCCTTCTTGTGGCAGGTAGACCAACGCACCTCGGCCTTCGCCACTGATCATCCGCAGGGCCATGTTCAATTGATCACCGCAGTCACACCGCAGCGATGAGATCAAGTCTCCAGTGAAGCAACTGCTGTGCATTCGAACCAAGGGGGGCATCCCCGGTTTCGTCAGGTCTCCGTAGACCAAGGCGATCGGTTCTTGGCTCTCGTACTGGACTTCGTAAACGATGACGGTGAAGTCACCGTGCGTCGTGGGCAACCGGGCTTCGGCAGCGCGACTGACCAACTTTTCGCTCACACGACGGTGGGCAATCAATTGCTCGATGCTGATGATCTTGAGTTGGTGCTTTTCCGCGATGTTAGCCAGATCTTGTCGCGAGGCACGATCGCCCGACTCGTTCAGGATTTCACAGAGTGCCGCTGCAGGGGCGAGTCCCGCCATCCGTGCCAAGTCGACCGCGGCCTCGGTATGCCCGGCCCGACGCAAGACACCGCCCTGCTTGGCGAGGAGTGGGTAAACGTGGCCGGGGCGTACAAAATCTTCAGATTTACATTCAGCCGAAGCGATCCGCTGAATGGTTTCGCTTCGTTCAGCGGCGGTGATCCCGGTTTTGGCGGTGCTGATGTCGATTGGAGTTAAGAAAGCTGTTTTCAGGGGAGCGTCGTTTTGGGCGACGACCGGGCTCAATTCCAATCGTTTTGCCGTTTCGGGAAGTACCGAAACGCACAGTTGGCCTCGCCCTGACAAAATAAAGTTGACAAGTTCGGGGGTCGCTTTCTCAGCGGCGCAGATGAAATCGCCTTCATTTTCCCGTTCCTCGGCGTCCACAACAATCACGACCTCACCCTTCCGGATTGCCTGGACCGCTTCCGGAACGGTGTTCAATTCAATAGTCATGCAATTCGGCGGGATCGAGGGAGATCGTTCAGTTGATGGACACCGGCGATTATAGAGGGCGACCAAGTTTCCCCCAACCGAGCCAGACTGAAGTTTCGAGTGGCGACCGACAGCGAATTTCAGCGATTTTTGGCGAGGAGCAAGCCAAGACATGCGTCGGAAATGGATCAATCGGAAGAGCCGAGTCACCGAGATTGCCACGTTCATGGGGCGATGGGTGGCAAATCCGTTGGGCTCGCAAATCGGAGGGCCTTTCTGGGCGTGTAGACTACGGGCGTTGCGGCGGTCGGTTTGATCCTGTCGATCGCATCCCGTCCGTCGCGAACCGCGGGCGGTACACTTCGAGAAATCCACGACGAACGCCTCGGCGATTGATATCGATGATGCCCGAATTTGTTCATTTCGTTCCACGTTTTGTTCTAGATCCTCGCCTCGTTCTTGGCCTGCTGCTGGTCCTTGCCGCGGTTGAGCCCGCGGCGGCTCAGAAGGTGACTTTGGTGGAGGATCAGCGGTACTGCGAAAGCGAGGGTCGCGCGGGATTGTGTGATATCTACTCGCCGACGGTAGCCGCACCGGAAGCAGGCTACCCCGTGATCGTTGTGGTTCACGGAGGGGGGTGGATCAGCGGCGACAAATGGACATTGGAGGGTTACTCCCGAATGTTGGCCGAAAATGGCATGGTCGCCGTGACGATCAACTACCGATTGGCTCCGACCCATAAATTTCCGGCACAGGTCGACGATGTGCGGCAGGCATTGTTGTGGGTCAAAGCGAATGCGAAACGACTTTCTCTGGATCTCAGTCGGCTTGGATTGTTTGGTTATTCGGCCGGTGGTCATCTGTCTGCACTCGTTGCCTCATTGGCAGACGAGCCGATTGAAGTTCAGGCGTCAGCAAGTCGCTGGGACGCTCAGGATCAGAAATGGAAACAGTTACCGGCGATCCGTGCGGTGTGCGCGGGGGGACCACCCTGTGATTTTCGTTCGTACTCCAAAGAGAACAAATCACTGAGCTACTTTCTGGGAGGCTCTCGCGGTGAGAAGCCTGCGGTTTACCAAGCCGCATCACCCGCCGCGCATGTTTCCAAGAATGATCCGGTGACTCAAATCATCCACGGCGAAAAAGATTTGATCGTACCGATCAAGGAAAGCCGCGATTTTCACCAAGCGCAAGTTGCTGCGGGGATCGACAGTCGGATGCTGGAAGTCACCGGTCAGGGGCACATGGTCACGTTCATCAATCCCAAAACACGCAAGCAGTTGTTGGAATTCTTTCGCGACGTGCTGTAACCGTCTCCGTGCAGCGGTCGATCACAGATCCGCTGCACCGCTGGTCACGTTGCCGCATCGAATCTTGCGAGTCGGGTCTTGCGAGTCGGGTCTTGAGTGAGGATCGGTCCCCGAGGTGCGAGTCAACGTCGGATTGGGGACCTTGCGGATCTGATCCAGCAGATCTGACCCTGCTAGTCGAGGATCATGTCATCGACCGTCATGCCGCCGGGGATCATCGGCAGCACATGTTCTTGGTATGGGACTTCGACATCGAGGACGTAAGGCTTTTTCGATTGGATCATTTCTCGAATGGCGCCCTCCAGATCAGCCTTCTTGCGGACCGTGGCTGCGTCACAGCCGTAGCCTCGTGCGATTTGAACGAAGTCTGGATAGCGATCTTTGGCGTACTCGAATCGATCGGCACTGCTCGCCCCACTCGCTTCGTCGTGATGGATGGGACCGAGGTAGGTGTGGGCTCGGTTGCGGCCCATGAACCGGTCTTCCCATTGGACAACCATGCCGAGGTGTTGGTTGTTCAGCAGCATCACTTTCACGGGCAGCTCTTCACAAAAACAAGTTGCCAGTTCCTGGATGTTCATTTGGAAACTACCGTCACCGTCAATGTCGACGACCAACGAATTGGGATGAGCTGCTTGCACGCCCATGGCGGCGGGCAGCCCGAATCCCATGGTTCCCAGTCCGCTGCTGCTGAGCCATGTGCGTGGGCGGCGGAATTTGTAGAACTGAGCTGACCACATCTGGTGCTGGCCAACGCCGACGGTGATGTAGGTGTCCATTTCGGCAGTTACATCGCTAAGCACTTTGATGGCGTGCTGTTGCAGGATTCCATCGAACTGCTCGTCATATTTCAGCGGGTACTTCGCCTTCAGTTCTTCGCAGTGTTTTTGCCACTCCGAGATTTCTGGTTTTTGAACAACTTTGTTCAGCTCGGTCAGCACCTGTTTGACATCCCCACGGACCGGGACATGAGCTGTTTTGTTTTTGTTCAGCTCGGATGCATCGATATCAACGTGGATGATTTTGGCATCCTTCGCGAACGCTTCGACTTTTCCAGTGACGCGATCATCGAACCGAACCCCCAAGGCAATCAGCAAATCGCAGTCGCGAACGGCATAATTAGCGTAGGCAGCTCCGTGCATCCCCAACCAATCGAGTGAATGTTCGTGCTCGGGTGGGATGGCTCCGATTCCCATGACTGTGGTGGTCGCAGGGATACCGGTTTTGGTGACAAACTCTCGAAGTTCTTCGCTTGCACTGCCCGTGATCACGCCTCCGCCGGCGTAGATGACGGGTCGTCGTGCCAACTTGATCGCAGCCGCAATCTGACGAACCGTTTCGCTGGCAATCGCTGGTGGTGTTGGGCGATAGCCGGGTAGATCCATTGGCGGATCCATGTCGATATCGGTCAAGTCACCGAGCTGGACATCTTTGGGGACGTCAACCAGCACGGGGCCTGGCCGGCCGCTCTGTGCGATGAAAAACGCCTCTTTCATGATTCGCGGTAGGTCCGCAATTTTGGTCACCAAATAATGATGCTTGGTGATGCCGCGGCACACTTCCACCATCGGTGTTTCTTGAAACGCATCGCTCCCGATCGCCTTGGTGGGCACTTGGCCGGTAATGCAAACCAGTGGCACACTGTCCAGCTTGGCATCTGCGATCGCGGTGACGAGGTTGGTTGCTCCGGGACCGCTGGTCGCCATCACGACACCGACTTTCCCGGTGCTGCGGGCGTAGCCTTGGGCCGCAAAAGCACCGCCCTGCTCATGCCGGGGCAAAATAGTGCGAATGGATGATCCGAAGCGGGTCAGTGCCTGGTGCATCGGCATGCTGCAGCCGCCGGGATAAGCGAATAAAACATCCACGCCGTGGTCAACGAGTGACTTCACGAGGATGTCGGCGCCTGTGGTGAGTCGAGGTTCGGAGGCGGTTTTCGCGGTGCTCATAGCTATCTGGATTACTGGATGGACGTTTTCCTACCCAAGACGGGGGGTGGGCTGCTGTTGATTCGATTGCAGGCAGCACTCGTTCGACAACCTGCCAATCATGGAGGTTCGAGCGGACTTGGCCGAAAAATCGACATTGGGAGCGAAAACTGGCGTTTACGCAGCCGGCCGAAACCCCGAATCTACGCGTTAACGTAAGTTCGTGTCGAAACTTAGGCAATGGATAAAACGGCCTCGGCGATGACAACTTGGCTCAATTTGCTCGTAGTGGCAGCCGGCGGTGCCGTCGGTTCGGTCGCTCGTTACCTGATTACGGTCGGATCGGCTTCCCTTCCGGGTGGGTCGACGCCGCTGGGAACGACCGTAGCGAATGTGGCGGGGTGCGCCGCGATCGGGGCGCTGGCGCAATATACGGTCTCCGTCCAGCACGTTTCGCCGCGATTGATTCTGGCGGTTCAGGTCGGTTTTCTTGGTGGACTGACGACATTCTCCAGTTTTGCCCTCGATTCCACCGTCATGGCGAATTCGGGCCGCTGGGGCATGGGTGGGGTTTTTGTGCTTGCGAACCTGCTGCTGGGCTGGGGAGCGTTGATGGTGACAGGAGCGATCGTGAAGGAATGGATGACATGAAGAACGTGCGACAGTTGACGATCATGATCGCCATGCTGCTGTTGGGCACCTGCGGCAGTTTGATCGCCGAAGATGCTGGCGAGCCGATGCAAGCCTACACCGACTCGCTGAACTTGCGTCGTGATGCATCTTTGGTTGCGGTCGCATTTTTTGACCCTGAAATCGGGATTGCCTGTGGCGAGTACGGCACCATCCTGAGAACCAGCGATGGTGGTCGCAGTTGGTCATTGGCCGATAGCGGTGTCTCCTGTCGTTTGGACGATGTTTTGTGGCTGACCGCCCGGCGTGCTGTGATGGTCGGGGGAAGTTACGATCCGATCACCCAAATCAATCGCGGCGTTGTGCTTCACACCGCCGATGGTGGAGCAACTTGGCAGCGGGGCGACGATGCTGAATTGCCAAAATTAAACAAGCTCAAACGAACCGCCGGCGGAATGCTGGTCGCGACAGGCGAGTGGTCTCACTCGCTGTTAACCAATCGAGTGGAAAGCCACAATTCGGGACGGGCTTGGGATGGCGGCCAGGTTCAAGACTTGGCGGTGGCAGAGGTGCACGCTCGGGAACGTTTGGAGCATTGGGTCCGATCATCCCGTTTCCCAGTTGCTATCCGGGATGCTTGTCAGATTAGCCAAGAGACGCTCTGCGGTGTGGGTGATCATGGCATTATTCAACGCAGCAGCGATGGCGGGCAGACCTGGCAGGTGGTTCGGGGAGACGGGCGGCAGACGTGTGTCTTGGTCGTCGCGAAAGAACCATCGACAGTCGCTTGGCCGATCGTTGGCAATGAAGCTCTAGAAAACCGAAACCGAATATCGCTGTTGCTGACGGATCCTGGCAGTGATGCCAAACAGCTCAGTTTGACTCGTCAAGTCATGGCGATGCTCGGTGGTGCTTCGGTTGATCTCTTTGACTGCGAAAATCCAACGGTCGAAGCTTCTTGTCAGGCAGCAGCTAGCAGTTGGATGCGGATCCATCGCCCTAGGGTATTGGTCATCGACGATCAAATTCCCCGTTTGTTGCAGGATGTTTTGTTAGCCGCTGCAACCCAAGCAGGCGTGCCTCGTATTGTTCACTATTCAACCACGGGCAGCGGGAACAATACTCTTCATCGAGATGCCCTGTTACCGCGGGTCGGAGTTCTTGCCAGTGATTTGCAGCTTGATGCGATGCAGTTGATCGCTCCGGCGCGAGCCGAGGCATCCTCCATTTCGATACGTTTTGTTTACGATCTCGCGTCCACTAATCGTCGCAGCGATGCGCTGACCTCCGGCTTGTCGTTGCAGCCCGGACACCGACTTGAGGCTCCTCCCGCAACCGCATCCCGTCGACGTTTGCAGATGGCCCAGGCGAGAATGCAGCAGGTGCGTCGAGTGGATGAATTTGTTTCTCAATCCTCCTCGGTCGATCGATTTAAAACGAACCTCGTCGGGATCTTGGATCAAACTTCCAAGGAAGACCAATTCCGGGTGGCGTGGAATGTCTTGTCGAAAACGAAGTCGCGTTACCAAGACAAAGAATTCCAACGCGTGGCCTTGGAAGAGTTGGTTCGGCGTTTCCCCAATCGGTCTGGTGCGAATTGGGCGCAATTGCGGGCTCAGTCATTGACGTTCAGTCGCGAGCGTTCGCAGTTGCGATTGCGACGCAACGAGTCGATAGCGCGGGCACCAACTTCGCCCACTGCGGCACCGGTGTCGCCATTTCAGATCCCACAGAGTGAGGTGCGTCAGGCGTCTGCGGTATTGCCACTCTTGGTGCCCGATCAGCAACCGCAGCAGACCCTCGCGGATGATACCGACGAGGCTGAGACTGCGATCGTCGATCTCGGTTGGGAGTTTCATCCCTTGGTGCTACTCGGGCGTGATGCGTCTCGTCGACGCGGTGATGAAGGAATCTTGCAGCCTGCTGAGGGGCCATCAGCAGATCTCGCGAGGCTAGCCGATGTTCCTTATGAACCATGGTCACAACTGATTTACGCTCGTAGTCGAGCGATCCATGTGCGAAAGGTCACCCAGCCGCCCCGTCTGGATGGCGTTCTGAATGATCCTTGTTGGCAGTCCGCTCTGCCTCTCGCAGGAAGTGCATCGCAATTGCAATTCGCCTACGACGATGAATACATGTATGTCGCGATCCGCTTTGATGCCGGCGATTGGAGCGAAGATCACACCCGTCCAGATGGCAAGATTCGCGATCACAATCTTCATGGCGTGGACCGTTTGAGATTGCGATTGGATACGGACCGTGATCTGATGAATTCGATGCAGTTGCAGGTTTCGGCGGCTGGGCGGACCCACGATGCCATCGACGGCAATCCGAATTGGCAACCAACCTGGTACGTTGATACGAAGCAAGCCAATGGACAGGTAGTTGTTGAGCTGGCATTGTCGCGATACGACATCGCAGATCTGCCCATTCCTGCTGGTGAGATTTGGTACGCCTCGGTCGAATTGATCCCTGCTGGGACAAAAACCTACGACCCGATTATTCCGAATCCAGAGGCCTGGAAACGCATTGTCTTCGAGCCCTGAGTCGTCACGCTGGTTGACTTTCGCCAGGCAATCAATGAGACTCGACTCATCCAGTCGACACCATCATGTCCGGTCTCAGAGTGCTTCCTGTTACATCGCTCTAGCAGTTTCCTCTTGGTCGCTCTGGCGGGTCCTCTTGGTCGCTCTGGCGGGTCCTATTGGTCGCTCTGGCGGGTCCTATTGGTCGCTCTGGCGGGTGTAGTTCAATGGTAGAACATCAGCTTCCCAAGCTGAATACGAGGGTTCGATTCCCTTCACCCGCTCTTCTCAGGAAAGCCCGCACGGTTCTCCGGAAACCAAGAATGGCTTCCATGATGATTGCAGCGTCCAACGGCCTCGTGTCTTTTTTGAAGCAGATGCTGTGCAATGTCAGGCTGCCCGCTGTGATGCCTGTTTCCGATGAGAGCCTCTCGGCTTTCTGTTTCGGCTGATCGGCTGGGCTTGTAGGCGGGTTTGGGCTAGTGGGCGGGTTTGGCCGTAAGCGTTACGCCATTCCCATTTTCGGTGGGGAAGTGGCAGATACCCTGTCGGACATCGACACCGCGAGCGATGTCTTTGGCCAGCAGAGCTGCTCCATCCATATCGACGTAATCCAACAGCGGAGCCAATTGGGCGATCGCAGAAATTCCAACGCTTGATTCGGTCATGCAACCGACCATCGCTTTCATGTTGAGCTCTCGGGCACGCTGAATCATTCGCTTTGCCGGCGTCATGCCGCCGCATTTAACGAGTTTGATATTCACACCGTGGAATCGGCCGGCGCACTGTTCGACATCGTCTTCGACGAGACAGCTTTCATCGGCGATGATTGGCAAGGCGGATTGCTGGAACACTTCACGAGATTCATCGATTTGATCGGCGGGCAGCGGTTGTTCGATGAATTCGACTCCCAATTCACGAAGTCGATGTGAGTTTGTGATCGTTTCGGGAACCGTCCAGCCGCAGTTGGCATCGACGCGAAACGTCGCGTCGGTATGTTGTCGCAGTTGTTCCACGATTTCGAGATCGTGCTTTGTTCCAAGTTTGATTTTATAGATCGGCCAGCCAGGGGACTCATCAAGTTTGGCGATCATCGCGTCGATGGAATCGATTCCAATCGTAAAATTGGATTGGGGTGCATCCTTGGGGTCAAGTCCCCACATTTCATAGACAGGTTTGCCTTGTTGCTTGCCCCATAAATCGTAGGCCGCTTGGTCCAACGCGCATAAGGCGAAGGGTTCGTCAGCGAGCGGTGCTCGGACGAGTTCAAATATCTCTGCGGGATTCACCGCTTGGATGGATTCCACCGTCGCTCGCACGCTTTCGATCGCATTGGCCATGCGTTCGAGGGTCATCCCATAGTAGTCATTGGTGGTGGCTTCACCGTATCCATGGTGCGTGCCATCACTCAATTCCACCACCAAGGTTGGCTGTACAGAGATGGTTGACCGAGAAATCGTGAACGGATGTTTGAGTGGTAGATCGAATGTGTGCGACCTTAGACTTATCACGACGGTTCCTCATTACCAGCCAGTTCGTTTCGAAGATTTTCAACGGCGGCGACCAATTCATCAGGCCCATCTCGGATTACGTCACAGGTTGGTAGTCCAAGTTCGTTTTGCACTCGTTCTCGCTCTTGAGATGCCTGGGAATCGCTTAGCAATCGGCCGTTCATCGCGACTCCGATGATCTTTGACGGGCCCATCAGGTTCGCCATCGTCTGATAGGCCACGCTCAATTCGGACAAGCTGGTGACTCCGAATTTGGGCATCCCGTGAACGGCGGTTCGTCCCGCCTCATAGCACAAGATCATGCCCTGGGGCAGGCATCCATGTAGCAAGCCAAGCGTCACCGCTGAGTAACGCGGATGGGCCAAGCTGCCCTGCCCCTCGATTAACAGGATGTCACGTTGCTGGTTCTTCAAAACCAGCTTTTCCACTGCGCCACTAATGAAATCAGACACGACGCAGTCAATCGGACAACCGTCACCTTCGATGAGGATTCCGGTTTGCCCGGTGGCAACAAATTTGGTGGTCTGATCAGATCGTTGAAGGGCTCGGGACAATTCGATGGCGACTACCATTTTGCCAACGCAGCAGTCTTGGCCAACCGTCAAAATTCTCAAACAATCCGGTCGGATGCCTTCCCGATTGGCGACGTCCTTTTCGGAGTTGCGTCGAATGTCTTGAATCATCGCGCCCGATTTCGCAGCGGCAGCCGCGAATTCAGGATCCTCCGCAAGAAATTCGTGCAGACCGGAAACAACATTCAAGCCGCGCGAAAGTGCTTCCAGCACGATTGCGCGCCAGTGCGTTGGAATCTTGCCGCCGGACGGGGCGATCCCAATCACCAAGGTTTTTGCATCTGGTACGTCGTTTAAACTCGCGACCACAGGGATCTCGTCGCCAACCCCGAGCAGCTGCCCAGCCGTGCTGCCCGCAGCGGAGCGGTCCAAGATTGCCTTCACTTCCCATTGCCGATATCGAAGCAGACTGCAGGCCGTTTTCGCGGTGACTGGATTGCTGTGACCGTCGGTCAGAATCACCATCTGACGGTTCGAGGCTGCATCGCCACTGACGTTACTGTTTTGAATGCTCATCCTGTTGCTCACCGAGTCCAACCATTTCTAATAGTCGCAGTGCGTTGGTCGTGGGCGACACACCCAGACGCATCTTGTAGTCAAAGATCATCTGGTCGTCGCCCGCTTCATCACGCTGAATGGTTTCGCGGAAGTGAACCGTTGAGGCGATCGAAAGTAGTTCAGGTTCGTCAGCCAATTCCAAGTCGTGAGTGCTAATCGCACCGATTGCTTGTGAGTTCACTAAATGACGAAGGACTTGGACGACCGCAATTTGCCGTTCTCGGCTGTTGGTTCCCTGCAGGATCTCATCGAGTAGGAAAATACAGACACGATCATCTCGTGCCGCCATTTCGCGAGCGTGATCGACCACACTTTTCAGCCGTTTTAGCTCAGCCATATAGAACGAGACGCCTTCGCTGACGTCATCGCTGACACGGATGCTGGTTGCTAATTCGGCAGATGGTAGCACCAGCCGATCCGCGCAGACGGGGGCGCCGATCCCGGCCAAGGCGACATTCAAGCCGATGCTTCGCAGCATCGTGCTTTTACCTGACATATTGCTGCCAGTGACTAACAGCAATGTGCCGGGAGGACCGACTTGAACCGAGTTGGGAACTCGGGCATTGTCGGGAAGTAGTGGGTGGCCGATTGCGGTTGCTTCGAACACAGCCGGATCAGATGACGACTGCCATTGAGGCTTGACCCACGAGGGATACTCGTCTCGTAACGCCGCGATAGATACCAAGGATTCTAGTTCTCCCAAGGCTTGGAACCACTCGGGGACTCGGTCGGTGTAAGTCGCCTGCCATGCTTCCAGCCGTCGCAGAACTCTGACATCCCACAGCGAAAAAATCTGTAGCGGCAGGTAGATCAGGAAGGTGCCCGCGGACTGTCTCAAGCCACCGGCACGAGCCACTCGCTGCAATTCATGCATGCCTTCGCTTGCGGACCGTTCACCGTCGATCATGGCGTCGCGAATGCGGGACAAAAACCCTGATTTGGAATCGGTTTCTGGATGCGGCAGCCAGTTTGCCGATGCGAATATCTCTTGATAGTGATTGACGGCTTGGCGATTGGACATGGCGATGGCAAAGATCGCGTGTGCGGGTCCCAGCATCGCGGCGGTGATGCCAAGATTCGTAGCGATCAGGACACCCAGCACGATCAGGCTGGCGCGAGTCCCTGCTGTGGGAAGCACTCCCAACAGTCCCAACGCCAAGCCAAGGAAGGCGACCACGCACAGAATCGAGCTGAGGTGAGACCATGTGATTAGCCAGCGGCGGCGGTTCAGCCATGGTTCCCCCGTTGCCCATTCCACGAAATGTTCTGGGTCGCCTGTGCTATCACCGACTTGCCGTGCCAGGGTGTAAAACCGGAGACGCTGCTCACGCATCGGCGCCAGAGTTTCTACCGCTGACGATCTTTCCTTTGCGATCGGCGCGTCGGCAGGTCCGGCCAACCAATGAGCAAGTGTGCGAATTCCCGGTCTGGTCGCTGCCATCGAAACGAGATGGAACAGAGAAGCCCTGCCGAGCAGATCCAAATCACTGGCAACATCCCGACGATGTCCCGGCAGTTCGACCTCCGCGAGTTGCTTTGATAACTTCTTCGTCGCCAAACGATCCCAATCTCGCTCTAATCGCGAGATCAGGCGTTGAGTCACGCTGCGATGCCGAAGGAGTTCCTCCAATCGGTCCCGGACAGGTTCGTTGGCTGTGACCACGATTAGGAACGACGCCATGGCGGCCCAGCCAATCCAGGTCGCGTAGGGAACACCGTCAAAGCCCAAGCCAGCCAGCCAAAAGACCAGGGCGGTGAAAAATAGCAACACCCTCGCCTTGCCGAATTTACGATCAGTCGCCTGAAGCTGCTCTTGCCGCTCATCCAGCGACTTGAGTTGATCCTGATAGCGCTGCATCGCTGCTGAGGCATCGGTTCCAGCAGCACCCGTTGCGCTGGTAGCGATTTCTGGTTCTTCCTTGGTCAAACCGTTGCTATCTCCGATTCGTTGCCGCGAGGCTGTGAAGTGCCGTCGATTACCACCTTGGTGGCGATTCGATCTTGAAGGTTAGGACGGAAAATCGTCAGCAGAAGCAATGGCAGGAACCAAGCCAGGTAAAGACCGCCGAAATATCCGTGCCAGAACTGAGACGCCACCATGATTACCGCCGTGCCGCTCATGAGCGTGCCCAAGTTCTTTTGAGCAGGCCAGACGGCAAAGAATACACTCAGAATCACAAATGCCACAATCGCTGGTAGACGCCAAATGGGATTCCACCCCAACGCCCAGATGCCGCGAAACTGATCGATCTCGCGATTCGGGTTGAGGATTCCGAACATCCGCCGCAAGTGTTCCCAAAGCGAAGCCGAGTCATCGAACCACAAACCGATCATCAGCAACACCAACATTGCCACCACACCGACGGCGAACTGTCTGGCTCCTCGCTGCCAATAAAAACTGATCCACAGCGGCAGCAAAAAGAGCGGGTAGTACACCAGTCCGCCTGCCAAGCCAAGGAAAATTCCAGCGATCATTGGTCGGCGATAACTTAGTACCGCCCACAGCAATAAGGCGGCCGGTAACGCATGGTCGACGCGACCGGTGAACTGAGCCGCGTAGGGCAGCATCAAATACAGGGTGGCACAACCCACACCGGCCCTCAGGTTGCTGAAGTGTCGATTGCCGATCAACACAATGGCGGCCACCAACGCCAGCTGGGCTGCGATCGCCAACGACTTGGCGACCTGCGAGAGCCTGGCCTGATTTGCGTTCAGTTCCTCGTTGGGGATCGGTAACGCACCGCCGATCGACTCGCTGACCGGGCGTGTCGGAATCGCCGGAAGCATGTTCATCAATGCGTAGCCGGGCCCAAGCTTAGGGCCTTGTTCCACTTGAATTCGAGGGCTGCTGGCAATCACATTCGCCATCATGAAAATGAAAAGTGAAATGCCAATGAAGTTCAAGCCACCCGTGGTTAGGTTTGGATCCAACAGCGGCCGGCGAACCATCAGTGGGTCGAGCATCAGCCTTAACAACAAAAAGGCCTCGATGACGAACAAGTAAATGAATCCCCAACGCTGCACATCCGTTGGAGAATACTCATCTGCTCCATTAGGGGCGGTGAATTCTCCCTCTCCCGATAGATCATCGAGATTGAGTTCGTTGCCATCGACCGCAACGTCAGAGATGGCCGCTGTTTCGGCGGCACGGTCTGCGATGGGGGCCGCGGGGGACGCATCGGATTCGCTAGCAGCTTCGCCGTCCTCGGTGGTCGCTAGAAGAGAGGACCGCTCTGTGGCCGCGGCGTTAGCAAGCTCGGTTTGGTCGACTGTGGAAGTGGGCTCTGTGGAAGTGGGCTCAATCTGGGCGAGTGCCAAGACCGGCAGAATGCTCAAGACCGAGGTCATCTGCTTCGCAGGTTCGTAATCTCTTTCCTGCTCAGCTTGTTGGCGGACCAGTAATTCCGTTTGACGGATCTCGCGGCGGCGGCCCTCGTAGACCACCAAGAGTCCTGGTGCCAGCAGGATCAGCAAGACGATGTCGAGATTGCGGACACTCCAGAATCGATGAAAAACAAAGTACAGCCCAATGGTTAGAAACGACGACATGTATACCCATGTCGTCGGATCGGGGCGTTTGTAATAGAGCAGTATTTCGCTCATCGTTTTGAATCGCGTTCGCGGATCCAATTAGTGGTGGACCGGAAGGACGGGGGCACGCACAGGCTCTCTGCCGTAGGGCAAGATCGCATTCCCCAAAAAGGCCTCCCTTGATCCCTTTCGGGAAAATCAATCGTCTTTTTTAGACCAACCGAAAGCATGCATTTGATCGCGGTGGTGAGTCAAGAACCTAGCAGAATTTCACTTTCCATGCAGCCAACTGCCCCTGCAAACTCTGGCGAATCTCTTTCGGCCAGCCGAGATCGTCAGTCCGCTGTCTCCGACCACCCGCTGGGACTGAACCTTTCATCGTTCAACGGTTACGATATCCTTAGCTACCTATTCGCTATTCTCGACCTGATTGGAGCCAACCACCGTGGGTTCGAAATCCGATTCCGCACATCGACTCGCTGCTGACGCGATGCGTCAAGATCCCCGATTGGTGGAGGCGAAGCGTTTAATTGCCGAAACTGTCGCTGAACATGCAGCTGGTCTGACGGCGGCCCGCGCTGCAGATCCAGAGCTGCAGGATGCCTATCAGCAATTGCTCGAGCGTTTGGGCCAGGCCCGTGGAGGTACACCCTTTTGGCCCTACTTGGCGTCCGGGATCGGCAACGGACCTTTCGTCGAATTGGCCGATGGTAGTGTCAAACTCGATTTTATCTCGGGAATAGGCGTGCATGGGTGCGGCCACAGTTCACCGGCCATGATCAACGCGGCGATTGATGCTGCGGTGGAAGACACTGTCATGCAGGGTAATTTGCAGCAGCATCCGCCCAGCTTGGAAATGTGTGAAACGCTCATTCGCTTGGCCACCGCCGGTGACGCAAAGCTTGACCACTGCTTGCTGTCGACCAGCGGAGCGATGGCAAACGAAAATGCGCTCAAGATCGCGATGCACCACAGTGCTCCAGCAGATCGTGTGATCGCGTTTGATAATGCGTTTGCCGGTCGTACATTCGCAATGGCTGCTTTGACCGATCGGCCAAAATATCGAGCTGGTCTGCCTTTGGCTGTGGCGGTTGATTACCTGCCGTTCCGCGATCCCGAGAATCCCGATCGAAGTTTGCGGTGGGCAGTCGACGAGTTGCACCGATTGTTGGATCGTCATCCCGGTCGCTATGCCGCCTTTTGGGCGGAGCCAATCGCGGGTGAAGGTGGTTATTATCCTGGCAGTAGGGATTTCTTTGCCGCCTTGTGCGAGCCACTTCGCGAAGCAGGGATCCCCGTCATCTTTGACGAAGTGCAATCGTTTTCGCGGACCAGTCAACCATTCGCGTTTCAGCACTACGGGTTAGATGAATTTGCGGATATCGTGACCGTCGGGAAAGTTACCCAGGTGTGTGCCACCCTTTATGGCGAAAAGTTTCAACCCAAGGCACCAATCCTCAGCCAGACCTTCACTGGATCTTCCTCGTCAATCGCGACGGGGTTGGCGATGCTCGAGCAATTGCAGGCCAACGGTTGCTTTGGTGCCGAAGGCAAGAACAGCCAACGGCATGAGTATTTTGCCGAAGGTTTGAAACGTCTCGGTGAACGCCATCCGGGCCTCGTGAAGGGGCCCTACGGCGAAGGTATGATGGTCGCTTTCACCCCTGGGGATGGAAGTTTTGACCAAGCGAAGCGGTTGATGACGATTATGTATGAAACTGGTTTGCTCGGTTTTGTATGTGGCGCTAGTCCCACTCGTTTGCGATTTTTACCGCCGCCAGCGACCACCACCAATGAGCACATTGATGCCGCATTGTCACTGCTGGAGCAGTCGTTGGAACGTTTTGCTTCCGAAATCTCTTAGGGTACTTCTATGTGGGTGGTTCGCGCGGTTCGCATTGAAGATCTTGATGCGCTTCATGACTTGGTGCGATCGGCAACGCGAGGCTTAACATCCTTGCAGCTCGATCGTGCACGCCTGCTCGGCCGTGTCGAGGAATCGACCTTTGCGTTCAGTCGTGTTGGGCCCTCTCCGCGCGGAGAGCCGTTCGTGTTGGTGTTGGTCAATGAGGCAACAGGGGAGTTGGTTGGCACCTCGACCGTGTATGCCAAGACAGGTGGTTACCAACCGCTATATGCCTATCGAATGGTGGACTCGGATCACGCCAGTGAACTGCTAGGTGTCCGGCAGCATCGAACCCGGCTTGAGCTTTTTCGCATCCATGATGGGCCGACTGAGATTGGTAGCCTGTTTTTACGAGGACTTTATCGCGGCGAAGGAAGAGGCCGCTGGTTGTCACTGTCACGCTTCGCGCTGATTTCAATGCTGCCACATCGCTTCGCCGACCGTGTGATCGCAGAAATGCGTGGCAAAGCAAATCCCGATGGAGCGGTGCCATTTTGGGACGCCGTTGCTGGACGATTCATTCCCACTGATTTCGCAACCGTCGATGCCATGTCGACCGTTTCGAAGATGTTTATCGAAGAGATGATGCCACAGCATCCGATCTATCTAGATCTTTTGTCCAAGGAGGTTCGCCAAGGAATCGGCGAGGTACATCCCGAAACGGTACCCGCCCTTGCGATGTTGAAATCAGAGGGCTTCTCCGCTACCGACTTGGTCGACATCTTCGACGGTGGTCCCATTATCAGCTGTGAAACAAAACAAATTCACGCGGTTCGGCGGGTTCGCGAAATGACGGTCAGGCGAGTCACAGATGCCCCGAGTGATCGTGCTGAGCCTCGCATTGTGGCAACCACCTGTAACGGATTCACCAGTGTTCAGGCAAACGTCGAGTGTGAAGGTGACGAACTGGTGATTGGCGCCGCAGAAGCGATTCGATTGGAGTTGGAGGTCGGTTCGACTTGCCGCGTGCTGCCACTGCGGCCTGCTTGATAGGTTGCTGCCCCAGACAGTGATCAAACATCGCAGACAGTGATCAAACATCGCAGACAGTTTTCTGTCTCGATTTGTAGGCCGCCTCGTCACTTCTTCCAGCCGGCGAATTCCACTGAGGGACCATGCAGAGGGTCTATCTCCACCGGTTCTACTCGAGAGTCATCCTTATACAGGCTGGCTTTCTTCGTGACCGTGGGTTCAAGAATGTCGTCGCTACAGCAAACAGAGGTGAATCCAGTGTTTTAGCTGCGATCGCCGAGCGGTGTTGAATGGACGGTCGCCACGCGGCGAGGACCGCTATTTCTTGCGTGTTGCTTCATGGGTGGGGCATGAAACCACTCCGCTCGCGTTGCGGGTGTAGGCTTTATCGCTGTCGGGACATTTGGGTAGCGTCGTACCACTGAATACTTTCGTCTTCAACTGATGCAGATCAGTCGAGGCCAATTGTCCCGTCAACTCGTAGTATCGATCTGCATCGTTCTGGAGTACTTGCCGCGTGAGGTCGCAGCTTCGTTGGCTGGAAATGTTTTTTGCCGGCTTAAAATAGCTGATGCTGATGACCGTCAGGGTGACGGCAATGGTTACCGCTGCAATGATTTCTAGCAGGCTAAACCCCTGATGCCTTGCATCACGACGTAAGCAAATCATTCCAGCACCTCAAACATGTGGAACATCGGTGTGTAAATTGACAGCACGATGCCGCCAATCGCAGTCGCTAACAAAATGGTTAGAGTCGGTTCCAGCATGCCAACGGTGGCATCAAGTCGGGTTTCCAGTCGTTCCCGCAGATGGTTGCAGGTTCCTCGCATTGCTTTGGCGAAGTTACCCGATTGTTCCCCCACACCGATCAGTTGGCACAGAGTTGATGAAAAGAATCGCTCGTGTTTCTGCAGTTCTGTGCTTAAACGCTCACCCCGTTGCAGGCCACGGCGAATACTTTCGATTGACGCTCTGGCCTCGCGATTTCTAACACTCGATGAAGCAATGCCAACGGCATCAACGGGTTTGTATCCGCACTCAACCATCGACGAGACTGCTTCAGCGAATTGCAGCACAGCGACATCTCTTAGCCAGGCACCGAAAATCGGAATGTGCAGCAATCCCGCATCGATCTTACGGGACAGCTTGGGACGCGCTCGGGCGGCCATCCAAGCGGCAACCAAAATTCCAGCTGCCGGTATTGTAAGCCAGCCATAATTCAGCACCGCGCGGCTCATTCCCGTGACGAAGCGAGTTACCACAGGGAGTTCGACACCGCTACTGCCGTAGACCGTTTCAAACTCAGGGACAACCACCACGCACATAAAGATCATCAGTCCTGCCCCGGCGACTGAGACAAGCATGGGGTAACTGACCTTCTTGATAATCCGTTTTCGGATCGCGACTTGACGTTCCATCTGCTCGCAAAGATGGGATAATGCCCTTTCCAATTCGCCTGTTCGTTCACCAATTCGAATCTGTTGAATTTGGATCGGCTGAAAGGTGCGGGGATACCGTTCCATTGCCTTGCTGAGCGAACCACCTGCCTCGATAGACATCCTCAATCGGTTCAGTAGTTCCGAATATTTTTTTGTCGAGCGATCAACTTCAAGTGATTGCAGAGCTCGCGGAAGCGAGAGCCCATTCTCGAGCAACATTAATAGCAAGCGTAGCAAATCAACCAGTTTTCCCGGACGGATGCGAGTATTGTCGCAACCCTTATTCGCTCCAAACTCGATCGAATGAAGTTTGCGAATTAATCCTGTCAGTCCGCCAGGACGGGCAACCGGACGTGAGCGGATCGAATTGGTTCTTGTTTGCATGGATCAGTCGGGCTACGTGAGTTTCATGTATTCAATTTGTCGAGCGAACGACGCCCACCGGCGATAGGCGATGATTCGCCCCGGCGACGATCGCCACTGGTCTTGAAGTAGACCTCTTCGATCGATGTGCGGCCTTGCAAGGCTTGTTCCAGGCCAGCTCGCGATAGTTCCATCATGCCGGCGTCAATTGCCATGCGGTGCAGTTTGGAGTGGGGAGCACCCGCTTCGATCTCCATCGTGATTTGGGGGGTGATTGGCATGATTTCAAAAATTGGAATACGACCAGAGAAACCCGTTCCGAGGCATTTCTTGCAGCCCTGTCCCTTGAAAAAATTCGCTTCACGATCGACGGTGACATCTGGGTCTAAAGCATCGAGAAGCATCTGGTTCGCGGGTGCGTGGGTTTTGCAGTTTTCACAGATGCAACGTAGCAACCGCTGTGCGATGCTTCCCAGCAGAGATCCCGCGATTTTGAAATTGTCGACACCCAGGTCGCTGAGCCGTTGCACAGCACCGACGGCATCATTGGTGTGCAACGTACTGATCATTAAGTGACCTGTTAACGCGGCTTGGATTGCCGTCGTGGCGGTTTCAGAGTCACGGATCTCACCCACCATGATGACATCCGGGTCCTGACGCATGATGTACTTCAATGCGTTTGCAAAACCCATCCCAAATTCGTTGTCGCTTTGGACTTGGTTGATGCCGGGAAGTCGGAATTCGACGGGGTCTTCGACCGTGACAATATTGCGGTCGTCACGGTTCAGGTATTGCAAGGCCGCGTATAAGGTTGTGCTCTTGCCGCTGCCGGTGGGGCCTGTAACGACAAACATTCCGTGTGGCTTGTCGAGCGTTTCGCGGATCGATTCGTAGTCGCGATCGGTCATGCCAATGTTGTTCAATTGAAAGACCTTGCCCCCATCGTCAAGCAACCGCAATACGAGTTTGGAGCCATCGACGGTGGGGATGCCGCTGACACGAAAACCGACACGTTTGCCATTTTCGATTACGTTCAGATGTCCATCTTGCGGCCGCCGATTATCAGTGGTGTCCATGTCGGCCATCACTTTAATGCGGCTGATGACGGGGTCTTCGATGTGGTTCGGTATCGTCATCACCGGTTGCAGTTCACCGTCGACCCTATACCGGACACGCATTTCGGGTTTGTGAGGTTCGAGGTGCACATCACTCGCCCCTGCCGATACCGCTCCCGAGAGAATCGCTTGTACCAAGCGGATCACAGGGGCATCTTCTTGTTCGGGTATCAGAATTGCCGCGGATTCATCATCGGTCTCCGCTACTGATTCAAGCAGTTCCGCGATTTTCATATCGACGATTGTCTGGCGTGCCACACTGCGATCGTCGTAGACCCGTTCAATCAGTGATTCAATATCTTCCGCCAAGGCGACAGTCGGTTCGACTTGGTAGCCGGTCATCAATTCAGCTTCGGAGATCGTTTCGATATCATCCGGTGCGACCATCGCTAGAGTCAGTTTCTTGTCAGCGATTTCGATGACGCAGGCTTCGTTCGTGCGAGTGAACTCTTCGGGAATCAGCCGAGCGATTTGAGGATTGACGGTTGCTGGGTCGATGTCAACGAAGGGGACGCAAAATTGTTGCGAAAGGGCTTGTCCCAGTTGTGTGCTCGAAAGTAATCCCCTCGAAACAAGCCAGTCCCCAATCATGGAGCCTCGGGGCTTACTTTCGAAAGCAGCCTGGATCTGCTCGGATGTCAGTGTTCCATCGTCGATCAGAATGTCGCCAAGACGTCTCATAATTCTTCCCCTCGATATCCAGCGTTGTTAGCGCCGTGAAAGCCCATCGGCTAGCAAAACTTCAATCTTTTCTTCCATCACCGTTGGATCAAACGGAGTGATCAAGTAATCCTGTGCGCCTGCGTGAACGGCACGCTCCACCGTTTCCAAGCTGGGATCCAATGAGAAGACGATGGTCGGCACCTGTTCCGCAGTGAATTCGCTTCGCATTCGAGCGATCCACTCAATCCCGTCACCTTCGGGAAGTACTGTGTCGACAATCACCAAATGAGGGATTTCCTATTGCATTGATGTGATGGCTTCGCTGCCACTTTCCGTAAGCTCGACTTGATATCCAAGTAATTCCAAGCGGAACGAGATTAGTTCAGCGAGGACAGGTTCTGCTTGAACCAGCAATAACTTGACACCTGATGAATCAAACATGACTCACATCTCTCTGCGACTGACACGATGGCGGTGAGACTGAACTGCCTATATGTCCAGACACCGACAAACCCTAGGTCACGCCAGCAGATACTTCATCGCACTTCGGAATCCCGGCAAATGCAGTCGCTCGGTTGTCGTGGCAGGAGACCGATTAATCCGCACAACGATTAGAATCGTCTGGCGGAAAGACAAGCAGGGTCGCATCCGTCTCAATCGACATGCGAACAGGTCAGGTCTTTAAGTAAGCAGCCATCCGAGCGAAGTTGCCAAACGGAAGGCATTGTCCCGAGATTCTTCAACTGGTTTCTGCGAAGTGATTCGGTTCCACCCAGCGGCAGCAGCATCACCCTGTCATGTAGATGGCGAGTGATAGGCGACATGATCCGAAGAGATAGGACTGAGTGTTATCGGGTCCGATCACATCAAACCAAGTGTGATGGATTTCCTGGCTGAGGGCTGCAATTAGCGGGAGTTGATGGTTTGAATGTATCTGCTGATTTGAGTGTTCTTGTTGGACGCTCAGTTCAGTGCGATCAGTTCAGTGCGATCAGTTCACCCTGTAACTGCAAAGGCAAACTGAAGATTTGCCTTTGCATTTAGGTTCGGGTGATTTGCAAAGAGAGTGATGCAGGTGCGTTTTTACCGTTTGCGATTTCCCGGTTCTAAAATCATCACCAATATCATGAACCCACCGGCGAGCGAGGCTGCGGCGACGACTGCGACGGCGAGCCCCAACAGCGTATACATCTTTTTCTCCAATCGCGGAATAAGTGTTCACTACCAGTGCAGGCCGTATCGGGCGGTTGTTTAGGCGCAGATTGCCTGCATTATTTACCCGAAACTGGCGAGTTGCCAAGCAACGCTAGTCACGGCTGACTCGTGCCGTCGGAGGGGACTGGCTAATGCGAGTTTCACAGCCAAGTCGGCATCGGCCAGAATACCGATCTTGGGCCTTCTTTTCCTCGGGAATCAGTTTTCGCGTGCTGAAATCCACTCGCGATTCTCAGTCGCGAGTCGATCCGTCAACAGAGGCCGCCAGATCCCAGCAAAGGTGTCTGAAAAACGGATAAACTGGACGACAACGAATTCGTCAAATTCCAAGATGAAAGTGGTGGCATGTTCATTCGAATAAAAGTGGTGGTCCTGGTAACGTTATTTTTAATGCCGCTTGTGTTGGCTCAAGAGAGTCTGGACTGTTACTCAGAGACAGAGATTCATGGTTCTCTTTATGAAACGTTGCAGGCCCAAGCATATCTGGTCTTGGACCAGCGTCGTGAGCGATTCGAGATGATTGATTCGGCTGCCGCTGTCGCCACCTACCAGGACCGACTGCAAAAAGAATTTGTGTCTCGCTTGGGCGGGTTTCCAGATCGTCATCCTTTGAATGCAAGAGTCATCAAGACGATCGATGCCAAAGGATATCGGATCGAGAATGTGATCTTCGAAAGTCAGCCGCGGCATCATGTGACGGCCAACTTGTATCTGCCGGTAGGCGTCGGCCCCTTTCCGGCGGTTGTGGTTTCAAGTGGTCACAGTCGCACTGCCAAGACTGCTGATTACAACCAGCGATTTGGGATCATGATGGCTATGCATGGAATGGCAGCGTTCTGTTTTGATCCCATCGGACAAGGAGAACGCTCGCAGATCTTGAATGATCAGGGTGAGAATCTGGTTGATGGGACGACGACCGAACACTTTTTGATGGGCATTGGTTCGATTTTGGTTGGTCGTAACACGGCAACTTATCGTGTGTACGATGCGATGCGGGCGATTGATTATCTGGCGACACGCCCCGAGGTTGACTCAGCTCGGATTGGCATGACTGGGTGTAGCGGGGGGGGGACGTTGACCAGTTATACGATGGCATTAGATGACCGCGTGCTTTGTGCGGCTCCCGCTTGCTATCTGACGACGTTTCGCCGACTGATTGAAACGATTGGCCCGCAGGATTCTGAGCAGAATATTTTCGGTCAGCTCGCGTGGGGGATGGATCAAGCTGACTACATTTTGATGCGGGCACCGAAGCCAACCCTGATCAGTTCTACCACCCAGGATTTTTTTGACATCCGAGGTAGCTGGGAAAGCTTTCGTCAGGCGAAACGCGTGTATGGAAGACTTGGCTTCCCCGAACGCGTTGACTTGGTGGAAATCGAAGGGACACATGGTGTTCAGCCTCAGAATCTTGCCACGATTGCACATTGGATGCAGCGTTGGTTGCTGGATATTGATAAGCCGGTCGACGCAATCGAACTGCCGGTGCGTGATGGTGCCGATTTGATGTGTACCGAACGTGGGCAAGTATTGTCATTGCCCGATGAGTTGTCGGTTTTTGATCTAAATGCGCAATATGCTCAAGAGCTCGCTGGTACACGATCGCAAAAATGGCAATCAGCCAACGCCGACGCGCTGCGGAAACTGATCTCTAGGCGAATCGGATTGTCTGAGATGGACGTCGAGCAAAAAGCCCAAGCAGTGTCACGGCAACAACGAGGAGACTACCAAATCGAAGCTCTGCTGCTCGATTTTGGTGCTGGAATACCATTGCCCATCAACCTTTATCAGCCTCGCGGATCAGCAAGTGAATCGGTGTACCTCTGTCTTCACGATGGCGGGAAAAAAGGCGCCGCTGAGTTAGCGGTAAGTCTGGTGCGGCAAGGTCACGCAGTGGTCACCGTCGACTTGCGGGGTCAGGGAGAAACCGGAACGGGTGAATTCAAGGCAGGTCTTGGTGATTGGAAAACGTTCTCACTCGCTTATTTGCTGGAGCAATCGATTATCGGGATTCGTACTGATGACACGCTGGCTTTGTCACGCTACGTAACCGAGCAGATGCCGAATCGATCGATCCATTTAATTGCGGAAGGTCAAAGCGGTATGGTGGCATTGCATGCGGCGGCCCTGCAACCTTCACGATTTTCCAGAGTGACGTTAAGAGATTCACCACGCGATTGGTCGTCGAATGTTGGGGCTTCCGATCCTGAGGTGCAACTGGACCACACTGTCCACGCAGCATTGACTCTTTACGATCTGCCTGATCTGGTAAAAATGGCTGGGAGCGACAAGGTTCAGTTCACAAGCAAAGAGAAGAACACCAAGCAGTAACTCTCCTGATGCTGAGTCTCAATCCGTTCGGTAGCGGATGCAGCGAGGCATTTCGCGTTATCGATGTCCCTCGCCAACCGCCAGCCAGGCTTTCCCAGCCTACCTTGGTCAGACTCTTCTGCGTGAGTTGTCGATGGCCAAGTGGCATCCGAGGAGCGCAGTTCAACCTGACGCGGTATTTGTTTTCTGGCTGCGATCAATTGAAGATGTTCGCTTGAAACAGATCGAATCGGTCAAGCCAATCGGCTCACCATCCCTTCGTGCCGGGACTTCCTTTAAATGGCCCGACAACGCGAGATGTGATCCAGCCACCGTAAAAGTCACCCGGCTGGGCCTCCACTTGCTCGTCATCGACGAAACAGGCGTCAGCCTTGCTGGGGTAAAACGCAAGGTATCCGGCGAGAGCCTCAAAACGGCTGGTTGGGGCCCGATAAGACCACGCGACATCCGAAATAATTCGATCTTGCAGCACGAGCGTGTGGTAATTCGCACAGCCTTTCCATTCGCAAAACGTGCCATGGTCGGATTCACGCAGCAAATCCATGCGAATCGATTCGGGCGGCAAGTAGAAGACTGGCGGATGACTGGTTTCAAGAACACGAAAAGATCGTGCGGTTTCTGCGATCACGGTGTTGTCAGCGACGATACGAATCTTCGATTCGGACGCTTCGATTTTGGGAGGTCGGGGGTAGTCCCAAACAGACTCCTGGCCTGGTCCGGGGACGACTCGCTTGCGGAACATATTTGCCTGGCGATCAATGGAAAAAGTAGACGATCTTGCGTAAGTTTAAGAGGATTGACAAGTGCCTCCATTGAGGTGCTGGGGGCTTTGGATGTTGGCATCGATCGGGATTCCCTGCCTGTCGGGATTCCCTGCCTGCTGGAATTCCCTGCCTGCTGGGATTTTTTTTGTTCTACCAAAATGATTTGCTGTGCTGCCAGATCGGGTTGCCGTGCTGCCAAATTGGTTTTTGGGATTCAATAGACTGGCTCGATCCGAGGTCTCAACCGGGCTGTCAGGTGCTCAGTAGGATTGGCAGGCGAATCACCAAAGGGGAGATCGGTTTGGTTTATTCCAGCGGATTCGCCCGATCAGAACATCGCCAACGTAACCACTGCGGGGCATCCATTCACCGACGGTGACGATTGATTCGTCGGCACTCACGTTTGTGACGTCAAAATTGCCCATCAACGCGACTGAATTTGGTGCCTTGACGCCATCGCCGACGAGCGGGAGAACGACTTGTTCGGTGGACCGAATTAAACACTGTTTCACTGGGTCGACCTGTGCGACCCAAAGTGGAGAACGCCAGCGCATGACATTTTGATTCGTTGGATCTTTTCGTGTGTAGACCAAGAACAGTCCGTCACTGTGGGTCAACCAATGCTGCTGGGTTGTTGACATTTCTAGTTTTTCACCGTCATCCCAACTCCAGGCCCTCTGAGGTTGCCAATTCAGGCCGTCGTTGCTGACGCTCACGTAGCCATACTTGTCTTCGGCACGGATGGTCATCCAGAATCGATCCTGCCAAAACGTGACACTTGGTTCCAACAAACCCCGTCCAACTGGATTGCGCAGTGGTTGACCCACTTCACTGATGTTCAATTCACTGCCGTCGTACTGCGTGACAACGCCGGCAACCATTCTGGCCGTTGGTTGTGGGCCAAACGTGAAGGACATTTGTATGTCGCCATTGGGCAGCACGTAGCGTTGGCCACAGTTGTTGCTGTAAATGAATCCTCCCCGAGGGTCATCCCATTCGAGAATTTTTCGGTTCGACCAATTGCCCTGGCCGTCGCGGGTTACATAGACCGGATAGCGGGCCAGTTGTTCATCGCGAGCAAAGTACTCGCCTTTGTAGAAAACGACATGACCAAGCGCTATCACCGTGTTGGTCTGTGGGTGGTACTGCGGTGTGACGTCACAAACACCCGCTTTCAATCCGTCATCGCGTCCCGCGACGGAATCTCGCCCCAATGCAGCGATAGCCTGTGGTTCCGTCCAGGTTTTTCCGAGATCGTCCGAAGTCGACCAATGAACCGGGCCAAAATAATCTGAGCCGCCAATTTCTTGAAGCGTCATCAGCACGATCGGCTTACCATTTCGATCTGGCACCATGCAGGCGCGAGAATGAAACCAAGTGCGTTGTTTCCCATCGCGATTACGCCACAACGTCTCTTTCGAAATTGACTCGATGAGCGTTTTCGGTTTAGCGGCTTGGCCGGATGAGGATCCGCCGAGCCAAGTGCACGCACCAATGGCGAAGCATTTTCGACGATTGATTCGATTGCTGTTTGACATGCTAAAGATCCAGGTCGAGGAGCCATCAATACCAGTATTGGCAAGAAAGTATAGGGTGAACGATAAGGGGATGTGAGATTGCTCAGCGATTCATCTTTGTTGGTCGCAGGCTGCAATTGCTCTGTGTGTGCTCTGTGTGTGCTCTGTGTGTGCTCTGTGTGCTCTGTGTGCTCTGTGTGTGCTCTGTGTGCTCTGTGTGCCAGGGGATTCTTTCCGTCGCGCGCCCCTTGGAGAGCCAATTCTAGCCTTACACTTGGAGAATTCTGTCAACGCTAGGAGTCATAATGGTCTTTCGAATTAAAGAAAAATTCTGGTCGTGGGGTAATGACTTTGCGATCACGGATGCTGACGGCAACGAGGTCTATTATGTCGATGGAATTGCGTTTTCATGGGGGAACAAACTCTCGTTCCAGAACCCCGGTCGCCAGGAGTTGGCCTTGATCAGCCAAAAACTCCTGTCGTGGAAGCCGCTCTATCAGATCATTATTGATGGACAGATCTTCGCGGAGGTCGTCAAGGAGTGGACATGGTTCAACAAGAAATTTACGCTCGATGTTCCCGGGCCAAATGACTATACGATTGATGGATCGTTTTGGTCGCATGAGTTTTCTTTTCAGCGGCAAGGACGAGCGGTGGCGACTGTCAGTAAAAAATATTGGTCTTGGACAGATAGTTACGGCGTTGAGATTGTCGATGGTGAAGACGAAGTTGCGATTCTTTGTGCTTGCATTGTGATCGACCAAGTGCTGCACGATGAATCGAAAAGCAGTTCAATCAATAGTGGCTGAGGGGGATGACCAATGAATGTGCCAGCAGGAGTACTGCGTTGCCTGTCTTGCGATGATTCTGAATCGCATGCCGAACTTCTGAAGCGAGAACTTGATCTGTCACCCGTTGCTGCAGACAGTTGGGGCGATCGGCATTCGAGGCAATTCAAGCTGGCTTTTATTTAGATGCTGCAGGTCGGAAAGTTGATTGGCAGCAGTCAGTACAGCAGGCTTGTGCTGCGAAGGTCAGTCTCTCACCGGAATCGCCTCTTCCCGGGACGACGGAATCGAGCTTCTCGGAAACCATTGTTCAGGTGCGAAATGAAACGACTTTGGTCGCTGCGCGGCGTTTCGTGCAGGAGGGAAAGGTTCCACTGGCATTGAATTTTGCGAATGGAGTGCAGCCTGGAGGAGGTTTCCTGGTCGGCGCACAGGCGCAGGAGGAAATGCTTTGTCGATCAAGTGCCTTGTTCGCGACCTTGGTCGATGACCCAATGTACGATTATCACCGCGAAGAAGTCCCCGAGGGATCTTCCGACTGGGCGATTTTGTCGCCCGATGTTCCAGTCTTTCGAACCGATGATGGAACGGAACTCGAACAGCCCTGGTTGTGCAGCTTTCTGACTTGTGCTGCTCCCTACGCGCCGGCGGTCGGTCCAATCCAGTCTGCGGAAATGTTGGCCCAACGGATCGATCGGGTTCTGGCGATCGCCAAGGCCTACGGCTACCGCTCGCTAGTGCTCGGTGCTTGGGGATGTGGCGCCTTCGAAAACGATCCCGAGCAAACTGCACGAGATTTACACAAATCGTTGAGCGCAACTTTTGCTGGCGACTTTGATCGGATTACGTTTGCCATCGTTGATCGCTCAAGCGAACGAAGCATTCTGGATCCGTTTCGCGCATTGTTCTCAGCATGATGATCTCGCCATCATCATCAACGGAGACTTGTTGAAGTGTTGGTTTCAGATTGTGGCGCTGTGCGTCTGGTTTCCGAATGAGCTCTTTGGTGGATCGAGATGCGTAAAGGTGGCGAGTTTGTTGATCCTTTTCCAACGTGTGATGTGCAGCGTGAATCGGTAACCGTCATTTCTTAAGGTTACGCTTGCGATGACTCTCTCCCAAGCCTCGCCGTCGATTCACCTTTCAATGGTTGGTTGGGTTTCAAAGATATTGTCCACGCTCGATTGGATCGTTTGGCAGAGCCCATCTAAATCCAATCCATCACCCTCCACAGTGAAGGGCTGTTCGACATGACTGGCAATCCCTTCGGCAGCGATCGTGAAATAGGATGTGAAGAATGTGATTGGGATGGTCCAGTAACCAAATTGATTCACAATTCCCCAGGGCAGCGTCAACACAAACAGCGCGAGCGCATGAATAAGAAAGACACGGTATGACAACGCAATGGGTGTGTTCTTGATGCGTTCACACCCACCACAGACTTCGAGGAATATCTTGGCCTCGCGATCAAGAATCCAAAAGTCGGCATGGTCGATGCGTTGATCCCGTTTCCAGTTTTCAAGGATTCCATACATCTGATTCACCACCCAGCTCGGTGCGTGTCCTTGAACCAAATCTTGACGCAAGGGTGCAAGACTCTCAGCTTGGGGGGCATTTCGCAGGCTATCCCGAAGTACTCTTGGGAACGCGACGATCAAATGGTGCATCGTTTCAAATGATTCGTCACGAGGCGTAACAAGATTGTTTGTCTTGACGGCCAAGTTTCGAGAGGCGTTGACCAGCGTTCCCCAGAGTGTTCGCGCTTCCCACCATCGATCGAAGGCGCGGTTCGCGCGAAAGGCTAATAGCATTCCAATTGCCAACGAGAGCACTGCCTCTAGGCCGGATGGGAAGTCACCAAATGATCGGTACTGGCTATTTTCTTTCCAAATCGCCAAGCCGCTGTACGCTGCTGCGAGCAGCGACATCATGATGACGGGCCGAAGTGGAGCGGTGGGCAAAAAGCGAAGCGACAATGGAGGACCTCGGTAGCTTGTTTTGGAGAGGCTTTGCCAGAGTGAATATGGAACTTAACTGATTTTTGATGTTCTGAGGCTGCTGACAAGGGGCGTCCCAGCAATCGCATCTCGCGCGGCTCGTTTTCGGCATGCTTGATTCCCCAGTGTGAACCCGATCAGGCTATTCAGTTTGGTTCCAAGGATGCTGTCTGTCGTGACAAGGTTTACCCGCCTTTGGTGGAGAGTCATCGGTCGGAGGTTTCGGGGTTTCATCGACATCATCAGATTGGCTCTCCCTCAATCCCACTTCATTCCCGGGCCTGGAATGCTGGAAATGGGGATGCCGGCCAGTATGAGGAACTAGCGAATTTTGGATTTTCGGGTGGAGCGTCTGCAGGGGTAAGCGTCTGCGAAGGCGAATCGTTGGAGACGACGCTATTGAATTGGCGCCAAGAGCCGGCAGACGCGGACAAGTAATCGAAAGGGAAGCGAGCGGTCGGTGTATTCGCTTGGTAGTGCAAGTTCGCTCTTCTCAAAATCGGCTGTCAGCATGGCTTCGACTTCGCCCGCAAATTCTTGTCCCAAGACCAGCATCATGATTTCGAAATTGAGCCGCATCGATCGGTTATCGAGATTGGAGGTGCCAATCAGCGCAGCGTCGTCATCAATTAACCATACTTTTTGATGCAGAAATCCGGGTTTGTATCGAAAGATTTTGACACCTGCCTCTTCGGCTTCCTCCAGATAGGAGAGGCCTGACCAGTAGACATGAAGATGGTCTGGGTTTTTTGGGATCAGCACTCGCACATCGACCCCTCGCAACGCTGCTAATTGAAGTGCTGACAGAATCTGTTCATCTGGAATGAAGTAGGGGCTAACAATCCAAAGCCGTCTTTGCGCTGAATTGATGGCGTGCAAGAAAAACAGTGTTCCCGGTTCCAGCAAATCGGCAGGCCCGGTTGGTAAGCAGGCGACGGCGGTATCACTTCCGGCGGCGCGTTCGGGATCCCAATTCAACTCCATGCGTTCGTTTGTGGCCCAGTACCAATCTTCTAGAAAGGGAACCTGAATACACTGCACAACTGGCCCTTCGAGTTCGATGTGCGTGTCACGCCACGGTGTCAAAACAGGATCCAGCCCAAGGTATTCATCGCCGACATTGTGACCGCCCACGTAAGCTGTCTTCCCGTCGATCACGACGATCTTGCGGTGATTGCGAAAATTCAACCGGAACCGCTTGCCATCTTTTGTCGTGTTGAACGGAACGATTTCAACTCCGCCATCGCGAAGTTCGGAGATGTATTTCGGCGACAGATCCTTGCTGCCCAGCTCGTCATAAAGCACGTAAACTCTGACGCCCGCAGCTGCCTTTTTCAGGAAAGCGCGTTTGAATCGCTGCCCCAAGTTATCATCGCGCAAGATGTAGAACTGGAATAGGATATAGTCCTCGGCCCGTTCGACCCCGTCGAAAATCGCATCGAATGTTTCTTCTCCATTGACCAGCAATTTGACGTGATTGCCAGTTGTGATGGGCAATCCACTCAAGCTCTCCACAAGTCGAGCGTGACTTTCTTGTTCCTCCGAGATCGGTATCGCTAACAGTTGCTCTTCTTCTAAGACGCTTTTGGCACGTTTGGCAGACTCGCTGTTTGCAATCTGTTCATTCCGACGCAGCATTTCGTAATCATCAAACTTGGATTGCCCGAGTGCCCAGTAAGCCGGAACGGCGATGTAGGGAAACGTATTCAGGCTGACGCCCCAAGCGATGGCGCCCTGGGATGTTCGGGTAGACATCACTGCTTCGATTGACGTCAGCGCGCCCAGTAGGTGCATGACGAGCACGAATAGCACTCGCAGTTTGTGGCGTTTGGTGATTCGCTTTTTAGGTTTTTCGGTCTGCGTTTCCGAACCCACCTGCGTTTCTTGAGGTGGGATTTTGCGACTGCGTGAAAAGAAAGTTTTAAACATGTGCGGTATCCAAAAGGCCAAGCCTGCCGAAAGCGGTATGGATTTATGGGGTGGTTTCCGGAATGTCTTTTGTTCGCGGTGGAAGCACTTTTAACAACGCCAGACTAGACCAACTGGTAGCGGCAGCCGAAATCCACTGGTCTGGGCCGTGGGGGAAGCCACTTTCAAAATACGGTTGAAATTTGAACGAGCGGCTTTGGACATGCCACGAACCGTCCTGCTTACTGTGCCGCTGCAGAAATTTAATTCCGTCCCGATAGGAGACTGCTGTGGTTGCTATTTCGCCCGATTCCTGCAGTGCATACAGCGTCAGCCCGGTTGCGTATGCGTCGGGGGAAAGCCCCGGGCGTTGCGCCCAACCTCCGCCGTCTGATTGATCCAGCAGTAGCTCTTGCGTCGCGTTGGCAATCTGAGCTTGCGGTGCGTTTCCCCAGTGCAGGCCGAGCAGCCGAAAGGCTTTTTCTACATTGTGTTCAGGTCGCTGTTGGCCGAGCCAATTTGTGGCACGAGCAATTCGTTGTTCGGTTAATATTCGCCAGCCTGGCGGGGAGTAATGACTAATCGCACGGAGTGCGACTGCGGTTGCCGTGATCGAGGAGTACTCGCTTGGCGGGCGATGGGCATCGCTCAGCCAAGATCCATCCAAACGCTGCAAGCCGGCCAGTTCGAAGCAAGTTGCGTCAGTAAATTCGTCGGGCGAATAACCTGAAGCTGATAGTCCCCACAGCAGGTAGCCAAAGCGATGTGCCGCACCTCCAGATTTGATGCGTTGCAAGAAAATCGCTCGTTTCTTGGCAAGTTCCACCGAGGTCAGTTTGACCTGTTGACGCCACGCTTGACCGTCAATGGTGATTCCGTGCTGGCGAGCTGTAGCGACGAGCAATGCAGAAGCAGTTTGTTGATGGCAAGCAATGCATCCGGATTTTGCGAAGAAAATGGCATCGCAAGACTGCAATAAAGCTGTGCTCTTTTGAACGCTTGCGCGAACACTTGAAGCGTCGATTTGGTTGGTCTTGATTTCCTCTGCTGATACGCGATTCACCGTATCGGATTGGGGTCTGCCCGCGTCTGCTGCGCCCAATTGCAGCAACCACTGCTCAATGCTGCGCGATCCATGTTCGCGTGCCATCACCAACGCTGTTTTGCCGTGCTTTTCTTGTTGTTGAACGTCACTTTCATTTGTAAGGAGGCATTCGAGGACACTGGGGTTTTGTGTTTCGGAGTAGGCGGCGGCCAAGAAAGGTGAGGCAGGGGTAGCGAATTTTGTTGGACTGGTGGAGTTTGGCTTTGCGCCCGCAGCAAGCAGCTGTTCGGTCATCGCCAGATTGCCATGGGTGGCAGCAAAAACGAGCGCCCTGTCAAGCGAAGATTGGTCATGGTGGATGTCATGCCCTAGGAAGAGTTGGACAGCGGCCAGATCGTTTGCGCGAGCAGCTTCGCCAATCGCTTTACCGACCATTTTTGAATAGTCGCTAATCGTTTGGTCCAGACGAGCGAGGATTTCGCTCATCAACGCGTAATCACCCGTTCGGGCAGCCAACGAAATCGCGGTCCAATCCCGGCGATCGGCATAATGAAGGTCGGCACCTGCTCGCATCAGTGCCAGTACGACCTTTGTGTTGCCGGCGTGCGCGGCAGCCATCAGGATAGCGCGGCGTCCCAGTTTTGTTTCCGCATCAACTTTCGCGCCATGGCGGATCAGCATTCGCACTTTTTCAAAATCGGATATTGCGAACATCAATGGTGTCAGGCCATCTTGGTCGGCTACGTTTGGATCGGCTCCTGCTCGCAGCAAGGATTGAACTGCTTGAGGACTAGAGTAGTAGGCGGCATAAATCAGTGGAGTCGCAGCACGATGGTCGGTTTCTCGCAAAGCGGTTTCGCTGAGCTGTAAATTCGGCAACTGCGTGTCATCCGCATCTCGAAGGACTTTGAAGATGCCTGCCAACGGGCGATTGGCCTGATAGTCAGACTCAGCCTTGATCACAATCTCTTTCGGCCATGCGGCTCCCGTGTCAATCCAGGCAGTCAATTGATCCGTTTCAGCCTTGGACAGTCGGCCGGTCGGTGGCATTAAGATGCCAAGGTCGCGATCGTGTACACGCTGCAGCAAAAGACTTGCGTCTGCATCGCCTGGAGACACCACGTCGGCGGCCATCATTGCAGCACGCGATGTGAGCACCAATTGTCCCATTTTTAAAGAAGGGTTGTGGCATTCCACACAGTGCCGCTCCAAGATCGGCTGCACGTCACGGCTGAAGTTCCCCGCGGCAGAAGCGTCTTGGCCCGATGTCGTTTCAGTCAGGAATCCTAACAGCACCAACAGGCAAAAAAAGAATCGATTGATCTTGGTGGGAAGGGACATCACACGCGGTTCCTGCGCCGAGTAGAAAACGAAATCGGTTGGGTGGTCGACCGATTGGAGGTGAGGTTGATCATTGCGAGGCGAATTTGATGCGTTGGGGTTTGTGCAGGCGGTTGCGGAATGAATCTAGCGTCAACGAGTGAGCGATCTGTTGATCTAAGTCGTTAGCCTAGCAGATGCGGGTTATCTTTCAGGCGAGGTGGTCGTGTGTGCCCTGGTCAATCAGGGAGCGTGATTCGGAGGAACGAAATAGGGTCAACCGTTTGCAGAACTCATGGTCACCCTGACGGTTGGGGATATCAATGCGCCGTGTGAATCAAGATCGTCTCTTCTTAACGACTCTGCTCCAGTTTGTACCATTGATAAACAAGCGGAACATACAAACAGGCAGCGAGCAGATGGGCGGCAATTCCAATCGGCAAAGACACCGTCACAAAATCAAGGTGGAACGAAAAGATTGCCAGACACCAGATGATCCAGAGGATGGCACCCCAAAACGCAAGGGTCGGAGAACGTCGTAATGCTAGATGCAATTCGGCTTGCCATCGCTCGAACGAACTGTTGCTTCCCAGCATTCTTTTCAGTGCCCAGTGGATGATTGCAGCGACGCGTTCCAGCAATGCCAGGCCCCCGATCCAGATCAATCCAACCGTCAGGCAGAGCAGAGTCAGGTTCGCTACCCGAGCGAGTTCATGGACCTGAAATCCGCTGTTACTGAACAACTCCGGGAAATGAAAGCAGATGAAGTTGTAAATACCCGGTACCAACAGAATGTAGAGCGAGGTTCGCAAAGCTCGTAACGCCGCAACGCGATCCTCAGAATCCTGTCGCGGCGAGTTTAGTTTTGCTTGTGGTGGTTCGTAAGGGTTCGTAATCATCGTTCGTGCGAGATCAGCCAGGTATTGATGCACAATATCATTTTGACCGATTGTTTCAGGTTGCGTTGGGGTATCCGAACTCGTCAGGTTGCAAGAAACGGGGTGAACGAATCTCCTGTTCAGTGACTGGCAAAACAAGCGTATGTTGCAAAAGGGGGCGGCATTCGTGCGAGGAAAAGCGAGCATCATTTCTGTCTCGCCTTCGCAGCTTGAACGGTCATTTTTCGTCATGCGGCCTTCAGGTGCGATGTCGGATCTGCGCGGGAAAACGACATTCAATGCTTTGTGTGTCGGGAAATATCCCGTTGTGCGAGGTCACTCGCGTTTCCGTTGGTGGATGGTGGAAGCCGATTTCCGCCTTTGGGCTGGAAGGACGGTCGGGGCTAGTTGTTTGCACTGGCACTGGCACTGGCCTCCGGTGCGACTTGACAGCGTTGTAGGCTGAGGATTGCAAATGCAGTGCCGTAGGGTTTGTGGTAACTGTACAGCGGATAATCGAACCACGAGCCATCTTTTTCTTGGCGGTCGATTAGCAGTTTCGCGAGATGATGCTGGTAGAAGGCTTGTTCCGATGGTGGCATGGCTTCGATACACAGCGCGGCGTAGTACATTCCAAAGTAATAGAAGTATCCCGCCACCGCCGCATGCGACTCGTGAGGGATTGGGCGTTTTCGGCCCATGTCCAGCCAGCCATGACGAGTCACCAATCGGTTTAACCAATCACCAATTCCTTTTTTGGTGGTTTGCGCATCCTGCCACGCCCACAGGGCAATATTGCATGCTTGAGACCGCCCCAGGCTGCCGGCGGGCCGATTGATGGGTGCCATCGCGCCGGTTTTGTCGGTTGGGATTCGTATTGAATAGAGAAAGCTACCATCTGGCTTTCTCATCAGACGCGTCGCCTTTAAAGCCCGATCGATCATCGCCTGATTGGCTGGGACCCCGGCATCGCGGGATCGAGCCAACGCAACCAATACCGCTGCGTTGACAAAACTACAGGATGGATTGATTGGTTTGGACATGCCACTGCCATAGTAGAACCAGCCACCATGGACAGATTGCCAACGATCCAGCCTATGTGCGTGTTGTTGAATTGCGTCAGTCAACTCACGCAGACGTGCTGGGTCTCGGCTCAGCTGTTTCATTGCCGCAAAGGTTTGGATGCAATAGCAGTGAGCCCAAACTTGCGGCAGATCATTTGGGCCAGCACGACGAATCTGGTCCGTGCGAGCAATCAAAAATCGATATGCTTTTTCTTTTGCTTGCTGGATCCTTGCCTGATCAGGTGTGTTCTCGGGGACGCCTAGTAGTGATTCCAGGCACATCGCGGTCACCGCCACGCCGAATGAGCGAAACGATCCCGGGATTGGATCACTGTCCACGCCGCCGGTCCACTGAGGTCCGCCCCAGCCGCCATCATCACGCTGATGATCAAGCAGGTAAGTGACCCCGCGTTGAATCGAGGTCTGTAATTCTTGGGGCGCAACAGGCTGTGGCGGTGAAGGCTTGAGGTGCGTGAGATCTTTGCCGGTCGCAGTCGAGGCAGTGAATGGAAAGAACAATATGCAGGTCAGCAGTCGTGTCAGCCAAATGATTTCGCGATGATTCATGCGTCACGTGCGGAGGATGACCGGTCGGATGTGCGATGTAGTCTAACTGTATTATGGTTGGTCTCCGCCAAAACGCGTATGGCATTGTCGTGGTGGAAACAATTTCATGCGGATCGTCAGCTGAGATTGTTCGCAGGTCTCGGGAATTGGATGCGATCGAGAGTTAAGCTAACTCTCAACTGGGGGTATGCTCGACTCCGGGTGAGCTTCAGCCTGTGAGCGTCAGTTGCATTGATTCGTTTGTTTTGTACGGGAATGGCAGATTTGTTTTTGCATTAAACTGTCGGTCGGTCGTGACTTACTTGACGTGTGGTGGCAATGCGATTGCCTGGCATTCATTCGGGTGTGCGATTTGCTGCATTATTCGGGTGTGGCCATCGCAAGTCCGGGTTACGCACGATTCGATGTGTCGAAATAGTTTTGAGAGGAATCACGAATGCTTTTTCCGTCGTCCGCCGTGCAAAGTCTGCGGCGTGTTTTTCAAACTGCTTTCACGGTTTGCGATATAGCTGAACCGCTTGCTTCGTTTGATGCGACAACTTCGACCGAGGTGGCTCGCAACGGGATGGTATCGAATCGTTTCCGGGTGGCGGGTGTGCGTTCGGCGGGACGTGTGCAGGCGTTTATTGAGATTAGCGATTTGGGTGCAGGAACCTGCGGTGATTACCAGCAAGAATTCGATCAGTCGATGATCATCCCTGATTCAATGCCACTTGTTGATTTGGTGCAGCGTTTGTGCGATCAGCAACAACTTTTCGTGTCGGTCCTCGGTCAAGTTGGCGGCGTGGTGACGCGATCCGACTTGCAAAAGCCACCGGTCAGAATGTGGCTGTTTGGATTGCTGACGCTGATTGAAATGCGGACGACACGACTCATTTACCACGGTTGTCCCGGTGACACATGGCAAGCGTTTTTATCGGATGCGAGGGTCCAGAAGTCGCGGGATCTGATGGCCGAACGGACGCGACGAAACCAGGAAGTGACACTCCTCGATTGCTTGCAGTTATCGGACAAACTGCAGATTGTTTCGCGTAACGAGGAGCTGCGACGTCAAACTCGATTTCGGTCACGCCGGCAAATGGACGAATCGGTCAAGATGTTAGAAAAACTCCGCAATAACCTCGCCCATTCGCAGGATATCATCGCGGACGATTGGGAAACCATCGTGGCTCTATCAATTAACTTCGAGAATGTATTGTTAGGCAGTCAGGCGACTCAGGAGATTGAGCGGCCGCAGGATGTCAAGTCGTGGCAGGAAACCGAGGGCGTGCAGGAAACCGAGGGCGTGCAGGAAAAGCCAGAGTAGGCCCAGCGTCCAAACAACCGAGTTGCTTTGAGATTCTGACGAACTCGACGCGGTAGCGGGTGGGTCTGTAGACGTGTGATAAGCAATCCAATCGCTAACGCTTCAAGTTGGGATGGATCGCCGTTTTTGATGGTGATCG
>JAQWPZ010000070.1 GCA_029245125.1 Rubripirellula sp. | reverse complement strand
CCCCTGAATACGCCCACCCCTGAATACCGCCGATGTGTGGCACATCGATGTGCGGCACCGCCGAAGTGCTGTCCACCGATGTGCGGCACCGCCGAAACAGGTAAATATCTACCGAAACACGGAACTTGGCTGGGGAAACTGAAGACAGCCGGGTTCAGTTTACAAACGGCGTGATCAGGGAGGGTTCATTGGCAACGCCCTCGCTCACCGAGCCAGGGCATCAATTGACAGAATTACGGTGACTGAATTACCGCGAATGGCTCCTCGAATCATTGCACTTCGCCCATGCCTACGTGTTATGATGGTGCGAGAAATTTTCTCCCTCCTTGTAAGATGATTTTTATGACTTCCAAAACACGTCGCGATTTCCTGAAAACCTCGGGTGCGCTGGCTGTCACCGCCGGCGTCTGGAGTGAGGTAGCTGCTCAAGAATCCACCTCTCCGAACGAGAAACTCCGCATTCTTTGCGTGGGAACGGCCAATCGTGCGGCGGCCAACGTGACGGGCGTCAATGGAGAAAACATCATTGGCCTGTGTGACGTCGACAGTAACTATTTGTCGCGGGCGGCGGCCACCAACAAGTCGGCGCGGACGTATGCCGATTACCGCGAAATGATCGCTACCGAAGATGATGCCGATGCGATTGTCGTAGCGGTGTCGGATCACAATCACGCCCCAGCAGCCATTCGGGGAATTCGCGCCGGTCTGCATTGTTACTGCGAGAAGCCACTGACCCACACGGTGATGGAAGCCCGGATCGTTGCCGAAGCGGCCAAGGCAAAGGGAATCGCGACCCAAATGGGGACGCAAATCCACGCCGGCAACAATTACCGCCGCGTGGTCGAAGTCATTCGCTCCGGAGCTATCGGCGACGTCAAGGAAGTGCACGTTTGGGTCGGCAAAGGCTGGGGCGGTGGCGATCGCCCCACCGAAACGCAAGAACCGCCTGCCAATCTGAATTGGGATCTGTGGCTCGGCCCAGCACCTTACCGTCCCTACGCCGCCGGTCGTTACCACCCAGCACAATGGCGTCGCTGGTGGGACTTTGGACAGGGAACCCTCGGCGACATGGGATGTCATTACATGGACTTGCCGTTCTGGGCACTCGACCTGCGGCACCCCATCTCATGCGAGGCTGAAGGCCCTGAAGTTCATCCTGAAACCTGCCCGCTGGGATTGAAGGTCCACTACAAATTCCCTGCTCGGGGAACGATGCCAGCACTCGATTTGACTTGGTACGACGGCAACATGACACCCCGCAAAGTCGCTGGCGAAACCGTGCCGGGAAGTGGTGTGATGTTCGTCGGCACTGAAGGACATATGTTTGCTGATTACAACAAGTATCGCCTATTCCCACGCGACAAGTATGCGAAGTATGAACCACCTGCCAAATCAATCCCTGACTCAATCGGCCACCATGCCGAATGGATCAAGGCTTGCAAGGATGGTTCGGAAACAACTTGCAACTTCAATTACTCCGGGGCATTGACCGAAACCGTGCTGCTGGGGAATGTGGCTTATCGAAGCGGACAAAAGATCGACTGGGATGCCAAGAACCTGCGGGTGACAAATTCCGACAAAGCCAACGATCTGATCCGCAAAACCTACCGCAAGGGTTGGGAAGTCGAGCAACAGGCTTAACTCCGCCCAGTCCGATCGAATTTTGAGTTGCGCGTAAAGATGCGAAGACGCAAATCATTGGCGTCTCAGTGACTTTCCGCGCAACCTTTTTTTTTGGTGTTCCAACGAATTCACTCAGGGAATTAGATGAAGGCGTTTCAAAAAAGTTGCCTGCTTGGCATGACCATTTTGTTGCTAACAGGATGCGATCGAGGCTCGAAAGATCCGAGCGATGCTGCCAGCAATGTGGTCCCTCCACCCGAGCCTGTCGCGGTGATACCGGCCGATGACCCTGAATCGGTCGCAGCCATCGAAGCGATCACTGATAAGATCCGGCGAAACGGCGACAATATCATCGACGTCGACTACCGTGATCTCCAAATCGACGACTCGGCACTCACACCACTCAGCGGCCTGCCCCGCCTGAGAGCGCTTCGCCTCGCGAAAACACCCATCGGCGACGAGGGGCTCAAGACGATTGGCCAGCTGGCATCGCTAGAAGATTTGGATTTGCGAAACTGCCCGATCACCGACGACGGCTTGGCCTCCTTGGCACCGCTCTCCAAACTCAAGGCTCTCCGACTTTCCGGTGAAACAGGTGACTGCGGTGTCACCGATGAAGGGATGCAGCACGTCGCCAAGTTGACCAACCTGAAGGTGCTTGCCCTCGACATGCTGTGGGTCAGCGAGGAAGGCCTCGCACAGCTCACACCACTCGTCAATCTGCAAGAACTGTATATGAAGCAAACGACGATCGGGAATGAAGCGATCACGCTGATGGCCGGTTTTCCCAACCTCAAGAAATTGCGGTTGGCTCAAAATCAAATTGACGGAATCGGAACGGCCGAACTTGCCAAGCTGAAAGGTCTTCAAGAACTCGATTTGAGTGAGTGCGCGCAGATCTTGGATGACGCGATGCCGCCGATCGGAGAGTTAACCGGTTTGAAGAAGCTGAACCTGTGGCGTTTGAACATCACCGACCAGGGGATCGAACCGCTGAAAACGTTGACAAACCTCGAATCCCTGAATCTCGATAATTCCCGGCTCACCGACGCCGGAATGTCGACCCTCAGCGGAATGACAAAATTGACATTCCTGCATCTCGGTTCAACCCAAATCACGGACGCTGGATTGCCAGCGCTCATGCCACTGACCAACCTCGAGGATCTGATCGTCACCCGCACAGCCATCACGGCTGAAGCAGTCGAAGAATTGAAAAAGACGCTGACGAACACGGAGATCCAGCTGAAATACATTAGCGACCAGTAACCGTCTCAATCCCGGAACCGGAACATTCGGTTCCGTACGAACGGAACATCTTGGGAATCGTCCAGCAAGACGCCAAAGGGCAGCCGCCCAGCGGCGTCGAAACCATTAGCATTCGTATCGCAACTTACCGCTATGGCATGCTGGACGTCCGGAAATCCGCTGGCGAGGATGCCAGCGGACAGCGTTCCAAGACTTAGCGAGACCGAAACTCCTGGCTGAATCGTTCGCGGTCGCCAGCTGGCAACATCACAACGTCGTTCGCGTCGCAAACTCGACCACATCACGATCTGACCAAGGTCACAGCGTGATCAAGGTCACCGTGTGGCGAAAACGACGGCCTTATCCCGCATCGCCTGCGGTCCTTTTCGCTCGCAAACCAACCCCGGTCACTTTCTCTGCCATGCCCGACAAATCGAACGACCTGTTTCCCGCCAGCAAGAAACTATTCCTGCTAGACGGGATGGCATTGACCTATCGAGCACATTTCGCATTGGTGCGCAGTCCACGTTTCACCTCGGCTGGGCTTTGCACCTCGGCGGTCTTTGGCATGGCGAACACCGTGATGGATATCGTGCAGCGCGAAGAGCCAACCCACATCGCCGTCGTCTTCGACACATCGGAGCCAACTCAACGGCACCTGGAATACCCCGAATACAAGGCACAGCGTGATGAGATGCCAGAAGACATCGCGTCACAATTACCGTTGATTGACCGACTGTTCGAAGCGATGAACATCAGCGTAATTCGCATCCCTGGATATGAAGCCGACGATATCATCGGCACCCTCGCGCATGAAGCAGCGAAATTTGAATACGACACATTGATGGTGACGCCTGATAAGGATTACGAGCAACTGGTAACCGATGCGATTCAAATCTACAAACCGGGTCGGCGGGGATCAGAACCAGAGTTGATGGGTGTTCGCGAGGTGCTGGACAAATGGAGCATCGAGCGGGTCGACCAAGTGATTGACATCTTGGGATTGATGGGGGATGCAAGTGACAACATTCCGGGCATTCAGGGCATCGGCCCCAAGACCGCACAAAAACTGATCGCGCAGTACGGCACCGTCGAATCACTGCTCGAGCATGCCGGCGAATTAAAAGGAAAACAGAAAGAGCGAGTTGAAGGGCAGGCGGATATGGCTCGGCTGTCGAAACGTCTGGTCACCATCCAGTTAGATGTACCGCACGAGGTCAAACTGGATGACCTGTTACGGGTTCCCCACGACAAGCAAAAGCTGACGGCACTATTGCAGGAATTGGAATTTGACACGCTCGGCAAAAAGCTGCTTGGCAAATCCTTCTCTTCCGCATCCTCGCGTGCCAACGTGATCCGTGAGAAACGCGAGACGGAAATTCAAGCAACCTTATTCGATGAACCGGTCGAAGACAAAACGATTCGCGATGTTCAACACGACTACCAGACGGTAACCACTGCTGAGCAGCGAACCGCCTTGATCGCTCAGCTCAAATCTCAACCAAGCTTTTGTTTTGATAAGGAAACGACAGGCCTCGATCCACGTTCCGCTTTCCCGATTGGCATCGCGTTCAGCTTCCGGCCCCACGAGGCGTTCTATGTCGTTTGCCCCAATGATCATACGGAAGCATTGGCAGTGATCGAGGAGTTTCGTGATGTGCTGGAAGATCCAACGATTGCCAAGCTAGGTCACAACCTGAAATATGACGTCACGCTGCTGCGCTGGCACGGGATCAAGGTTGGTGGTGAATTGTTCGACACGATGCTTGCGCATTCCATGAAAGAACCGGAAATGCGGCATGGCCTTGATTACTTGGCCAAGCTCTACCTCGGTTACACGCCAATCCCCACCGAGGCGTTGCTAGGCCCCAAAGGGGACGAGCAAAAAAACATGCAGGATATCGAGGTAGAAAGAGTTGCCGAATATGCCTGTGAAGATGCGGACGTCACGCTCCAGGTTGCCGCGGTTCTGAAGCCCGAAATCGAATCGCGTGGCGTTGCCCAGGTTTGCTATGAAGTGGAATGTCCCTTGATACAAATCCTGGTCGACATGGAACACGAAGGCATCCGTTTGGATACCGACGGGCTCGGAGTGTTCAGCAAAAAGCTTGAAAATGAGATCGAAACATTACGACAGCAGATATTTGATGCCGCGGAACACGAATTCAACATCGATTCACCCAAGCAACTGGGCGTGGTGCTGTATGAAGAGATGGAACTCGAAAAGAATCCGAAACGAACTTCAACCGGGCAGTACTCGACCCGTGAAACCGAACTGGAAAGACTTCGCAGCAAACACCAAATCATCTCCGACGTTCTCGATTACCGAAACGCGAGAAAACTGAAATCGGTCTACGTCGACCAGTTGCCGCTGGCCGTCAACCCAGACACCGGCAGAGTGCACACGCACTACAGCCAGTCGTGGACGGCAACCGGACGAATGCAATCAAACGACCCCAACCTGCAGACGATCCCGATTCGCAAAGAACGTGGTCGTGACATCCGTGCTGCATTCGTGCCACGCGACGAGGATCATTTGCTGCTCAGCGCTGATTACTCACAAATCGAATTGCGGGTCATGGCCGAACTGAGCAATGACCCCACCATGATCGATGCGTTTGTCGCGGGGGAAGATATTCATACGATCACCGCTTCCAAAGTCTTCAAGGTGGCTGTCGAAGACGTGACTCGCGAAATGCGGGACAAGGCAAAAACGGTCAATTTCGGGATCATCTACGGTATCTCCGCGTTTGGATTGCAGCAGCGCCTCAATATTCCACGCACCGAGGCGGCCGAATTGATCAACAACTATTTCGAAAAATATCCCGGCGTTCAAGATTACATAGATCGCACAATTGCGTTGGCTCGGGAGCAGGGTTACGTCTCGACGCAAACAGGTCGCCGGCGTTACATCCGCGACATCAATTCACGAAGTCGCACAGTGGCCAGTGCGGCCGAGCGATTGGCGATGAACAGCCCCATCCAGGGGACTGCCGCCGACATGCTCAAGCTCGCAATGATCCAAGTCCATCGAGCACTGACCGAAGGTGGTTTCAAAACCAAGATGGTACTCACGGTGCATGATGAGATCGTCTTCGACATGCTAAAAACCGAGCAGGATGAGGTCATGCCGTTGATCGAGACGGCGATGAAATCAACATTGCCAATGAAGGTCCCAATCGAAGTCGAAATGGGAATCGGCAAAAACTGGCTCGAAGCACACTGATCGCTTTCCGGTCTACCACCAAAATCCAGTCTGAAGCAATACACGTCAAAAAGTCGCACCGCATGAGCTTTTCAAGGCATTCTTCGCGGAGAGACTTGGTTGTCAGGCCGCCGCTTGGTACTCTTGAGTCCGCGAGCCACCCAACCGCTGCAGCGTTGGCAACGGCGAGTGCCTTTTCATCGCGAATCATCCAGCTGAATCGGTAGTGTGGTAGCACCGTCCTACGACCGAAAAATTCCTAACATCGCCGCTTGTGTGGTCGTGCTGGTCGGCGGTGTTTTGTCGCTGCTGGCCTACTCGGCTTTGACGCGTACGGAACTTGCCAAGTCGAATGCACAGCTGGAGATTGCAAGCCAACATCGCTTCTACAACTTCCAGCGTATTTTCCGCTCGACACGAATCACAGCCCCTCATCTGTACCGATTGGAAGGGGAACGTCTGCAAAACCTGCTCGACGACATCGCGAAACGACGGGAAAACCCTCGTTTGCTGGCTACCGCCTACGCGTTGAAACAAGACGACACGGCGAAGTCAGGTACTTCCAAGGCCGCCGACGCGTTGAGCGAGTTCAGGTTTCCAATCAAGTTCGTGTCGACGCCGCGCGACGAAGACCGATCCAAGTGGATCGATCTTGATTTAGGTGAAACCAGCAATGGTCGCACGGCAATGCTCGATTCGATGCAACTTGATCGACAAATTATCTCCAAGCCGATTCAACTGGATGATGGCACGCATGTGTTTACCACCATCCAGCCAATCGCTGCACCTCAAGAGGGCGAAGCGAGCAGCTTATCGAATCAAGACCTAAAAGGCTTCTTGATTGGGATCATCGATGCAGATCGATTTCTTCAAGATGGCCTGATCCACCTGAACGATCAGATCGATGTGGCCATCTTTCACCGGGACAGCGGCGAAGTCTGGCAACCAGTTGCTCGATATGAATCGGAGGCGAAGATTGTTCACTATGACGATTTCCAAGCGACCGTTGCACAGCCGAGCGATGTTGACTCACCGACGAGCAAACAACAAACACTCGGCTTGTCACCGCAAAATCAATGGATGATTCAATGCCTGGCAACACCCGGGTTTATCGATTCGCACACGACTCAACTGCCAGTCATCGTGTTGTTACTTGGGCTCACGATTTCCAGTATTGCTGGCGGCTACACCCGCACCCTGCTGACCAGAAAACAACAGATCGAGCGTCTGATCGAGCGAAGAACCTCACAACTGAAGGAAGCGAATGAAAAATATGCGGTCGAGCATTTCTTGATCCAGACATTATTGCAAAATTCGCCTGACTTGATCTATTTCAAAGATTCCAGCAGCCGGTTCGTCAGAGCAAGTGACGCATTGGTAAAGCATCTCGGCTTTCAATCCGTTGATGACCTGATCCATAAGACAGACTCTGATGTGTTCGAACCGCTGGAGTCGGGCGAGTACCTGTCTGACGAGCAGCACATCATGGCGACCGGAAAGCCAATGATTTCCAAAGAGGAATACCAGGTTTCGGCCGACGGAAAAAAGGTCTGGCTTTCGACCACAAAAGCGGCTTTGTACACAGCCGAAGGTGAAATCTTTGGCGTTTTTGGCATCTCGCGAGACATCACCGAATCGAAGCAAGCCAAAGAAGCAGCCGAATCAGCGAACGTCGCGAAAAGTGATTTCCTGGCCAACATGAGCCATGAGATCCGCACCCCGATGAATGCCATCATCGGAATGACAGACCTCGCGCTCGACACCGATGATCATCAAACCCAACGCGAATACCTGACCGTTCTGCGAGATTCAGCCGATGTGCTGCTAGGGATCATCAATGAGATCCTCGATTTCTCAAAAATCGAAGCGGGCAAAGTCGAAATCGACGTAGTCGACTTTGATCTTCGTGAAGAAATCGGCACCACAATGAAATCACTCGGCGTTCGTGCCCATATAAAGGATCTCGAACTCACCTGGCACGTTCAGCCAGAAATTCCGATTTGGATTCGTGGCGACTCCAGCCGTATCCGGCAAATATTGATCAATCTCGTTGGCAATGCAATCAAATTCACCGAGCAAGGAGAAGTTGATCTCGATGTTCAAATCGAAACTCAAGATGAACTTCAGCTGCAACTGCGTTTTCTTGTTCGGGACACCGGAATCGGTATCCCTACAGAAAAGCACAGCCCGATCTTCTCGGCATTCCAACAAGCAGATTCGTCAACCACGCGTGACTTTGGCGGCACCGGCTTGGGGTTAGCCATCGCCAAGAAACTAGTCGAAGCGATGGAGGGCCGCATCTGGGTGGAGAGTGAACTCGGAAAAGGTGCAACCTTCCACTTCACCATTCCACTCCAATACGGACAACAGCAAGCCTCGCAACTTCAACAACGACCTGACCTCAAAGGCACCTCCGTCTTGTTGGTTGACGATAACGAAACCAACTTGCGAATCCTGCATGAAACACTAACCGGCTGGGGAATGTCCGTTGTTTCCGCCCGCAGTGCAATCGAAGCAATCGAGAAACTGCATTCAATCGCAAACAAGCAAGAAAACTTCCCCTTGGTGATCAGTGACGTTCACATGCCGGGCATGGATGGCTTTCAGCTGGCAGCATCAATTCGTGACGAACCACAATTGGCTCAGTGTCGCATCATCTTATTGACGAGTGGTGGAAGACACGGTGATATCGCTCGCAGTCAGCAACTTCAAGTTGCTTGCTATCTGATCAAGCCAGCGAAACAATCCGAGTTACTTTCGGCAATTCTCACAACCATTCACGGTGAGCCACCATCGACAGAACGCAAGACCCCATCGCCTGTCGATGAGTTTCCGCTACCCAAGATGAAGATTCTGTTAGCCGAAGATGGATTGGTGAATCAAAAGGTTGCCTTGGGAATGCTCGGGTATTGGGGGCACGAAGTCATCGTTGCTAACAATGGAAAAGAAGCCGTCACACTTTGGCAGCGAGAACCCTTTGATCTGATCCTAATGGATGTTCAGATGCCGGAAATGAATGGCCTGGAAGCGACCCAGCGAATTCGCCAATTAGAATGCGAAACAAGTCAGCACATTCCGATTGTTGCCATGACGGCGCATGCCATGAAACAGGATCGCATCCGATGCCTGGAAGCGGGGATGGACGACCACATCGCGAAACCGGTCCGGAAGCCAGATCTGCATCAAGCTCTCAATCCGTTTACTGGAGCGATTGAACAACAGCGACTCTCCAACCGGATGCCCGCACCTGGTAATGCAGATGCACCGCCCGCCAACCCAAACCCCAAACCCCCAAACCCCAACCCCCCAAACCCCAACCCCCCAAACCAAGCTCAACCCTCAACCGAATTCAACGCCCTTCCGCCGCGACCGAACAACCCAACGGGAGACCTCTCCACGCTCAAGCCTGGACGAACAGGGCGAATCGAATGTGATGATCGCGATCCAGTCTTTCATCGCGAATCAGCATTGGAGAATTTGGCTGGGGACGAACAAATGTTCGAGAATCTGCGTGGGTCGGCGGCACAGGAGATCCAAGCGTTGCTGATCAAATTGTGTCAGTCCATCGACCAAGACGATGCCGTTACATCACAGCGTCTCGCTCACACGATGAAGGCAACGGCTCACGTTGTTGGAGCGATCAGAACAATGAACATCGCGTTGCGAATCGAGCACGCTGCTCGAGATAACGAACTGCAGAGGGCCGCGTCGGGCCTAGAACCTTTGTCCATCGCCATTGCCGAATTGCTCCAGCAGCTCAAATCCAAAAGCGACGAGTGACCCCTCCTCAAGCCTCATCGGTCATCACATCTTTCAAGGTTTGCCCATCCGCCGCTTCTCGTTCGGCTTGCTGCAACCGTTCCAGTGTCTTCCAGGCGGGATGCTCGCCTGTCGGACGAACCTGGTGTGCCAGACTCAGAATTTCACCAACTTGAATTTTGTCTGCCGGCCGCCCGAGCGTCAGTGATTCATGCTCACCACTGGCCGCCTGCACACGTCGCAGCAGCCCCGCCTCACTAAGCTTACTGGTCATCTGACGGACCAAGTGAGTCGGAAGACCGAGCCTTTCGGCGAGTGTCTGATCATCAATTACGTCACCCGACTCAAACGCATGGCTTACTTCCCATGCGATCGGCAACATCCAATCGGGATCACCCGCAGTGGAAACGCCATCCTCCACTTCGATCCTGCGGATTGGACGCCCCTGCAACATCTGCAAGGTGTAGGTCAGGATCAGACCAAACAGAATGATCAACCAAGTCACATAGATCCAAAACAAAAACAATGGGATCAAGCCAATTGAACCGTAAAGTGCGGAGTAAGGCACCGCCTTCACAACATAGATCTGAAAACCAAATTTCGCCGCTTCCCAAAACAAGGAACCGACGAGCGAACCAATCGCAGCTGCCCGTACCGAGACATGCGTATTGGGCATCAGGGCGTACAGTAAAAACAACAGGACCCAACTCGCAAGCACCGAAAGCAGATGGTTCAGAATCTGTTTCGAACTTGAAACATCACTGAATTCGGCAACCCAGTCGACCACTTGGCTGGATGTATAAAGACTGAGCGCCAATAAGCCACTGCCCAAGGTGATGATTGACCAGTGGATCGCGAGGCGAAGATGAAGTGGGCGGTGAGACGGGGCATCGTAAATACGATTAAAAATACCCTCAGCTGAATTTGCGAGAGCGACCGCCGCATAAACGAACAGCAACAAACCGAAGACACCAATCGACTTGAAATCAAGTTGCGAGACTTTCATCGTCACATCATGCAGGGTGCTGCGAATCGTTGCTCGTGTTCGCTGCACCGTCTTGGCATCTACTTCCGCTTCAACGGCGGCTTCAACTGCTGCCGAAGCGGCTTCGACCTCTTCGTCAGCACCGCTGACCATTTCGCTCAAACTACCTCCGATCGGATTGCCCGGGGAAGAAGCCTCGATCGCCCGCTTCATATCAACCAATTCACCATTGGCGATGGATGGGTCAATTCCGCTTGTCGTCACCGCTGCACCACCGGGGGAATTCAAGGGCGACGTCGGGCTGGCTTCAGTGGCGGGACCTGGAACGATTGGCGAGTTGGAGCCTGTGCCTACATTGGAGCCTGTGCCCACGTTGGAGCCTGTGAATTGGCCGGGGGTTCCTGGCCTGTATCCTGCAGCTGCTTCGTCGGTCAAATTGTCTTCGGTCAAATTCGATTCGACGGGTGGTGAGTCGTATCCCTCGGGAATATCTGGAACACCAAAGAATGAATACAGCTGGTTCTCGACTTGGGACTGGACTTCGTCCAAGCCACCAAAAATTCGGAACATCACCAATCCCAGCACGACGACTGGAATCAGCGAAAAGATCGTTCGGTAGGTAAGTTCCGCTGCCATCCCGTCAGCGCGGTGAAGCTGCAACTGCCGCCCGCAGTGAACCGTCAGCTCGATACTATGCCGAACAAAATGCTGGCCTCGTGTCAAACTCTCGCGGGGGCTGCGCAAGATGTCAGCCACATATTGGATCAAACGTGATATCAAATCGATGGCCCCTCACTTATCCAATTTTTTACCCAGCTGAACCAACGGGGCCGCCTTCGTGACCTCGGGGTTATGCTGACAAGTGCCGCAATTCGAAACATGCCCTTGGCCGCCCCGAGAGACGCTGCGGACGGTTTTTAACACCCGCAAGGTTAACCAAACTGCCGCTGCTAGAACGATCAGAAACGCGAAAATCGGTTGCCAAGGAAACACAGATCACGCTCCTTCCGGTACCCAAAGGTGGTCACGACGGTTGAATGGAGGCATCCGCTAAAAAAGACGGGAGCCCACCTGATAGGTTAGCAGCGCACAGACGTAAGCCAAAATCGTCATGTACGAGAAACTCAACACAGGCCAAAACCAAGAATTGGTTTCACGTCGAATCACCAAGAGGGTACTGACACATTGGGCACACAGGGCAAAAAAGACCATCACTGAGAGTGCGACAGGGATGGAATAAACCGGGTCGCCGTTGGGATAAGTTGACTTCTGCAGGGCACCGACCAACCCTGCCTCTTCCGCATCGCCCCCGAGTGAATAGATCGTTCCCAAGGTCGCGATGATGACCTCCCGAGCCGGAAAGCTGGCAAGCGCACCGACTCCAATTTTCCAGTCCCAGCCGAGTGGAGCGACAATCGGCTCGATGCGATGGCCAATCCTGCCGAGCAAGCTCCGCTCTAACAGCTGCGCGCTCTCACCGCGGAGCTCCGCTTGGAGTGCCAACGCTTGGTCAGAATCAGCCACTGCCGTCGCAAGTTGCTGCTGCAGTTCATATTGCCGCGAATGATCGCCCGGCCAGAACCCAGCAAACCAGATCAGGATGGACGCAGCAAAAATCAAGGTCCCCGCCCGCACAACAAACGCCAGACTGGCATCCCAAACTCGAGTGAGCACCACGCGGAGCGACGGTACCCGATATTCAGGCAGCTCGAGAACAAAGGGCGCCACCTCGCCACGCAACAAAGTCTTCTTCAAAATCCATGCGACGGGGATCGCCGCCACTACACCGATTAAATACATCGCCATCAACACCATCGCGGGCAATGAGAGCCAACCTCCCAGATAAGTCAGCGATGGAATGAAGGCTGCAATCAATAGCAAGTAGACCGGCAGCCGGGCACTGCAACTCATCAAGGGTGCGACCATGATCGTGGCCAACCGATCGCGTCGATTCTCGATCACTCGGGTCGCCATCACACCGGGCACGGCACAAGCAAACGAGCTCATCATCGGCAGAAAGGATTTTCCGCTCAATCCAAACGCCATCATCACACGGTCAACCAAAAAAGCAGCCCGCGACATGTAACCGCAATCTTCCAGAATCGCCAGAAAGAAAAACAATAACGCAATCTGTGGCAAGAAGATCAAAACGCCTCCCACACCTGCGATTACTCCGTCGGTGATCAAGCTTCGTAGTACTCCCGGTGCCAGCACCGAAGTGACTAAATCGGCAAACCAAGATGTCGTACCGTCTATCAAATCCATCGGCCATCCAGCCAACGAATAGATCGATTGAAAAATCAGAAACATGACCAGGAAAAAGAAAACCAACCCGCCCAAACGATGCGTTAGGACAGCATCCAATCGATCGGTCATCTTGCCTGACAGTGCGCCAACATCACTGACCACGCCAGTCAAATTCTCGGCAGCCCACGCGTACCGGGCATTACACTCCAGCTCAATCGGATCACCTAACTGGTCATTCAATCGCTGGCGGCAATCCGCCAAAGCTGCATTGACCTCGCTGCGTCTCGCATCACTCCCCTGACCGGAAACAAACCGCCGCTCGGCCTCACCGCCTTGATCAAGCAACATTCGCTCGATCAGGTAGTCGCTCGGCAGCCCAACTCGTTCGGACGATGATGCAGAGTTCGGTCCGCTGAGTGTTTGACGAAACTCATCGCGAATCTTGTAAAACAAATCAGGCAACACTCGCCGCGAAACTTGCTCGGCGGAACAGTCGATGCCGAGCTGACTCTCAACCGCCTGTCTGAGCTCATCGATCCCGCGTCGCTTCGTTGCCGACGTCGCTACCACTGGCACACCGAGTTGTTCGGAGAGCCGCTCGGTGTCAATCGTCACGCCTCGCGCAGATGACGAATCGATCATGTTCAGCGCGATCACCACCGGCTTGCCAAGTTCCAACAACTGGCTGACCAAAAACAAATTTCGCCGCAACTGGGTCGCGTTGACGACGCAAACAATCACATCCACCGGCGGTTCACCGACCACCTCGCCGGTCAATACCTCCACCGCAACCAATTCATCAGGCGAGCGGGGAGCCAGGGAATAAGTTCCCGGCAGATCAAGTAAGTCAACGCTCTCCTCAACCAGCACGCAGCGGCCAAGTTTCTTCTCTATCGTCACACCGGGGTAGTTGCCGGTCCGGACGCTCATCCCGGCCAGCGCATTAAAAAGCGTGCTTTTACCTGTGTTGGGATTGCCGACCAAGGCGATGCGAGCAGCGGATGGAGACGAGGAAGAATCCGTCGGGGCAGTCGCCATGGGTAATCAGCTGGGGACAGTCGGCGTCGGTGGGTGGGGCGACCGCACCGGTGCAGCCAGAGTGGAGAGAGTGTCGCGAGTCGAAAGATCGACAGCCTAGGGGCTGCAACCAGACCAATCGGTTTCGCGGCGTGGTGGGTTGATGTTGTGGTTGGCTAATGTTGTGGCTCGACGAGCACCCGTTGGGCTTCTCCGCTCCGGACCGCCACTCGACAACCATGGATCGCACATTTCACAGGATCCCCCAAAGGAGCCCGACGAACATACTGAACCGACTCGCCGGCCACGAAGCCCATCTCCCGCAACCTTGCGGCAATCCCATCGACCCCGTCAATCCGCACAATTTGTGCTTTCTCACCGGGCTGCAGCTGATCCAATGTGGTCATAACCAACTCTGGGGTTCTTGAAACCAAAACTTTATTGAGAATCAATCTCAGTAAGCTAACACGATTTTTACAGCCGGTTACCCGAATGTCAAGAGTCAGTCGGCGATTTCCACCTTCGCCAAGCAAGATCTTTCTAACCGCCTCGCTCGAATTTCGCCCGCCGCAGGCTGCAACCGGCGAAACCCGACATGGAGCTGCTTGCACCGCAATCCGGTTGCTCTCCTGACCACTCTTCCCGGCCCGGCCGCGGCAACCGCCCCCGGGAATCGCCAAATCGCGAAAAAACCCCCAAACCAAGCCGTTTCCCCCACCTCCCACGCATTCCAATCATCCGACCCAATGACCACGCGTAGCGGATGCCATGTTGGATGAGCATCAGGAGTCGATTCATTTGCGGTTTACCGTGACTGGCGTCCGCTTTCATGGGGGCGTGATCTTCATGGGGGCGTGATCGGGACATCAGCATCCAGCGAACCTACCCAGGCTGTTTCGCCAACACACCTGTTTTCGGCTTGGATGCTGGCGGTGCGTTGACGCGATGCGGAGCCCCAATAGAATAGAGGCACCGTCGGGGAGAGCTCGACGGCTTCCCCCGACACATCGGTTCTGGAGGTGTTCGGCTCGTTAAGCGGCCGATCGACCTACCCGCTTTCGCCGGTCAGCGTTGGGGTTCTCCTACTAGAACCTCTTTGCGAGAGTGTACGATGAATTTGGATAGTTTTTTCCTTGGCTTTGGCATGCCCGGCCTACCTGAGATGTTAGTCGTCGGGTTTGTCATCTTGCTGCTATTTGGTGGCTCCAAATTGCCAAGCTTGATGCGAAACCTCGGCCGCAGTACGAACGAATTCAAACGCGGTATGAGCGAGTCGTTGGACGAAGAAGAGCCGAATCCCAACAACGACGAGAACAACTAAGCATGTTCGGACTCGGTCCGTTTGAAATGGCGGTCATTGGCGTGATCGCGGTCATCCTGTTTGGTGGCAACCTTCCCGAGGTCGCCCGCAAGCTTGGAGGAAGCTACCGCGAATTTCGACGAGGATTGAACGACGTCCAGCAGCAATTTCGGATGGCTGAATATGAAGCCAAGAAAACGCTAGACATGGATGACAAATCAATCGCTTCTTCAACCATCGATGAAGAAGAGGAAGCGGTTGAGCCCTCGGCGCCCAAATTTACGCCGCCCAGCTGAAGACACTGATCTTTCCAGCTAACCTCTACTCGCCAGGCCGCCCCATCACGAGGCGGCCGGCACTGCGGCAGATGCGATCACGTTGCTGCCACCTCATTTCTTGTCAGTTGGACGCCAGTGAACTGCAGCCGCCGATCTGACCGAAATTTTCGCAATCACTTACTGAATTGATGACATCCAATCACTCCTTGGGTGGCGTTCTGCAAGCCGCTCACCTTCGTGTAGCGAGACCAACCGACCAACTGGATCGGCTGATTGAATTTTATTCCAAGGTGCTTGGGTTTACTCTGCTTGGACGTTTTCAAGATCACGCTGGATTTGATGGGGCGATGCTCGGACACTCCGCTGCGAACTACCACTTGGAATTCACCACCAATTGTGATCAACCTGCTGGCACCGCTCCCTCGCCAGAGCATCTGCTGGTTTTCTATCTACCGAGCGAGCCCGATTGGCAACGAACAATCGACCACATCGAATCGTTTGGCGTCGCAGCGGTTCAATCATCCAATCCTTATTGGGATCAACGAGGACGAACCTACGAAGACCCTGACAGATATCGAATCGTCATCCAAAACGGCAGTTGGCCCCCGCAATCAAACAGAAGTTCCAGCTCTCCCTGAGCCGCACGGCGCTCGCCGCGGGTTCTTAAGCACGACTCAACCAAAACGCTAGCCACGGATTCCTCCACCCCGACGGGGCCAGGCTTGAATTACGACGACAACTCACGAATTCGGCGGACAGACCGATGCACATCACGTTCGGTCGTGCGATGGTTCATCACGACCATGCGTAATGTGTTGATCCCATTCAAGAGTGTCGAGGACAGCATCAGCTCTCCATCGGCAAGTGTCGCTTCGATCAGCGCCGCATCACGATTCGCGCGACTTGCTTCCGACTCACCATCTTGCGATCGATGACGAAAGGCGACCACGGACAATTCGGGTTCGATTACTTCGAATCGCTCATCTTCTCGCAACAGATTAGCGGCCAGTTGTGCTAAGCGAATGTCTTCTGCGATTTGGTAAGCCAACGCGGCCCGCCCCATCGACCGGATCACCATCCAAACAGCCAGCACACGAGCCGGACGAGACAACTCGGGACCCCGCTCGAAGAAATTGACTTCCTCGACCGGGATGTCCTTCAAGTAATGGCCTTCGGTCGCAAACGCGCGTTTCAAACTATCTTGTCGTTGCACAAGCACGCAACCAATTCCCAGAGGACAATAGAGCCACTTGTGTGGATCAAGTGTCAGCGAATCGGCCCTCTCCATCCCGGCCAGCAATCGACGAGTAGCATCGGGGGAACCAGCCTGCTCGGTCCCCGAGTCTATCGCGGCAAATCCGCCGTAAGCCGCGTCGACATGCAGCCACAGTTTCTGCTGTTGGCATACGTCCGCGATTTCGTGCAGCGGGTCAATGCTGCCTGTGTTGGTGGTGCCCGCATTGGCAACGACCAAGAACGGCTTTTGGCCAGCCGCCAGATCACTCGAAATCGCATCGACTAATTCTGCAGTCTTCATTCGGTAATGGTCATCGACGCCAACTGTTCGAATGGCTTGGTCAGAGAACCCTAGCAGTCGAGCCGCTTTGCGAACCGAAGCGTGACCCTCCACCGAAAGGTAAATCCTGCCGTTCGATAAGAGGTCAGCGTCATGTTCGGCGCGGGCCGATGCCAAGCCGATAAGGTTTGCCATCGAACCGCCGCTGGTCAGCACGCCAGCAGCGTCATTTGGATAGCCCAGCATTTCGCAGATCCATCGAAGCACGGTGACTTCCAGCGAACAGAGCGTTCCTCCACCCAGCCAGCTGCCGACAAACGGATTGGTTCCGGCCGCTAACATCTCGCCCATCGCACCCGCAAAGCTCGAGGGGCAGGGGATATGAGCATGAAAACGTGGGTGATTCACGCGAGTCATATCGGGCACAACTCGATCGAAGAAAAAGGCGAACGATTCCTGAATTCCAGCGGGCTGTTCCGGCAACGGTTCATCAACCAACTGTGCAAACTCAGCACCGGTGCCACGACGGCCAACACGCTGATCCGACAAGGTCGTCAAGTGGTCAACGACCCGATCAATCAACTCGTACCCCAAACGCCGCATGGTCTCGGCATCTGGGTCCAAAGGCAATAGTTCGTTTTGATTTGGTTCTGGATCCGGCATCGTGAGACAGGTTTGGTTTAGCAAGTTGGCAATTCGGCTTTGACGGGCAGCGAACGGTCACTGCGAGCCCACCGAAAGAGTAATGCGAGAACCGACAGTTTACCGCCAATGCAGAAATCGTCAGCGCGACTAGCGTTCGCTGACAGGAGCAGCCTCTGAATTACAGGATTTCCGCCCCAAGTTGCAAGGATTCGCTGGTGAGGCTACAACTAAACTGACCGAAGGAATTTTTGCGGCGGCGTCCAAGCCCAACGCATTTCGGGCGATTAGCTCAGTTGGTTAGAGCGCCGTGTTCACACCGCGGAGGTCACAGATTCGAATTCTGTATCGCCCACTTACTTTCTGCCGTAAAGAGCACTCCCGCCATCTCTTGGCAAAACGCTCACGCTAGCCAGTGCTGAGCGTTTCGATGATCTGTCTGATCGCACCGTAGCCGCTTTCGCTAGAACGCGGGTCTGCTCGGTGCGCGACTTGGTTCTCGGCCCGCATTCTGGCGAAAGCGGCTACGTTCCGACTTGACCCACCCAATGAAGTTGGTCGGTTTTATTCTTCAGCACGTCGTTACCAACGTGTCCGCTTTTCATCGCGCATCGTTTCTTAATGTCGCCGCCGCACGATTCTTTCAGGCAGCGAATCGTAGCCGCTTTCGCTAGAACGCGGGTCTGCTTGGTGCGCGACTTGGTTCTCGGCCCGCATTCTGGCGAAAGCGGCTACGTTCGGACTCGACCCAGCCAACGCAAGGGACTGGATAAGGCGTTCAGGTGCGGTACCTGCCCGCCCGTTGAGCAGGTAAAATCTGCTCGGCGATTGTACCCCATGAGTGTGGTTCGTCGGGTTGCACAACATTTGCATGCACAAAGACGCTGATCATGAATGACCGTAGTTTTGATCCCTATCGACAATGGCTTGGAATTCCG
>JAQWPZ010000062.1 GCA_029245125.1 Rubripirellula sp. | reverse complement strand
GCTCTAAAACATCAGCCACCGCGTCCAAGTTGCGGTTCGATTCAGCCAGTGACGCACCCTCTGGTGCAACATCACGGTCATGAAACGCGTAATAGGGTGCCTGCAGTTTTTCGAATAACTCAAATGCCACTCGAGCGCGTTGCTGAGCATTCTCGACCGAATCGGTCCCGTCTTCCCAAGGCCTGACTGCAGTCGCAACGCCGAAGGGATCCGCGCCGCCCCCACGGAATGTGTGCCAGTAGACGATGGAGAATCTCAAGTGATCCCGCATCGACTTGCCTTCGATCTCCTCGTCAGGGTTGTACCAGCGAAAAGCTAATGGATTGTCGCTATCGGGACCTTCGTAAGGAATGACGGGGACATCGGGAAAGGCACTCATGAAGAAACCTGAACGCAGAACGAGTGGGGAACAGACGGTAGACCACTAGTATCGTGAGCAGCGCCGCGAGTCGCAACGGGGCGCTCGCACACTCCATTATTGGCTCGTGAATGGGCAATCAGCCGTGATCCCTGTCAAAGGAGCGTTCGGATTCATACACCATCCTGATCTCTCATCCCTGTGATTATCGCGAGCATTTCGGGGCAGCCCCGATCACTCCGCGGCACTCGCCCAGTACCTCACTCGCCCAGTACCTCACTCGCCCAGGCAGCGACGCTCTATCGACTCACTTGGCCAACTTGATGCCATGATTGAAATGACAGGGAGTGACCTATCAAGCGTGACAGCAACGGTGATACGACCATCGGAGTGTCGTGAAAGCGGTTCGTTAAATGCGATCCTGACACCGACCACTTCTTCTTTGCATCAGATCGCGGCTACTTCGAGGAGGTAAACTTCAGCAACAGCCAATCGCCGATTCGAGGAAAGGCGTGACCGAGGGCGATTAAGATTCGCAGATGCCCGGGCAACACGATGTCCACCGCACCTCTCCGAATGCACTTCATCACGGCAGCCGCAACCCGCTCGGGAGGTAGCCCCTTCACTCGAGCTCCTCCACCTGGCGCCGACGCCTGCGGTGGCAAGGTGCCGTCAATCGAATCACGATAACGATCTCCCGCATCACTACGGGCGATCGGACCGGGCGACACCAGGGCGACATGGATTCCTCGGGGCTTGAGCTCTAGCCGCATCTGCTGGGTCATTCCAGCCAACGCATGCTTCACCGTTGAATACCCCCCGATATAGCGTGCACCGACCTTGGCAGCCAGTGATCCAATATTCACAATCGCCCCCGAGCTAGCCTCGAGCAAGGGAATCGACGCCTGGGAGCAGAGCAGGGCAGTGACCACATTTTGGTCCCACAGGGTGCCCAATTGCTCGACATCCAGATTCTCAACCAGCCCGCGATCACTAGCCCCCACGCAGTTCACCAAAACATCCAAGCGTTGGAACGTTTGGCCCACAGTTGAGAACAATTCCTCTACTTCTGCACGGCTGGTGACATCACAAACCTGACCCAATAAACGACCAGGCTCTTGATTACCGCATGTCGCAATAGCAGCTTCCAAACGACCTTCATCGCGACCCATAATCACAATTCGGTACCCGTGGCTCAGCAATGTCCTGGCAATCACCAAACCGAGACCGGCTGAACCACCGGTGACTACCGCCACGGGACGTTTATCTGCATTCATAAGGGCAAGTTTAGTACGATCCTGGCCGATCCGGTATCGCAAGGAGTCTTTAAGACTGAAATACTAGGCATCGCTAGCTGGCGGCGTGCAGTGGATATTCACCTCAATCGGACACCGTCAGAATTCCACCCCGCGAATCAGTTCACGACCAATCACGACCGGCGACGATCGCCAATCGCACAGAAAACGAGTGGAGCAAGCTGACGGGTCATACCTCTGCATTGCGTCCAACACAGGAAATTAATCGATGCCCAGACCATCCATGCAAGAAGCCTGTACCAAAATCGTGGCCACGGTCGGCCCGTCGTGCAGCACTCGGGAGAAATTAGCTGGTTTGATAAGGGCCGGCGTCGATGTCTTTCGAATCAACACTGCTCATGGAACCCGAGAAGAACATGAGCAAGTACTGGAAACCATCCGCGAAGCTTCTCGCGAAACAAGGTTTCCTGTTGGGGTACTACTTGATTTGGCCGGACCGAAGATTCGCCTGGGAAAGCTAGCCCATGAACCGATGACTTGTTCGATCGGGACCACTCTCTCTTTCGTCCGTGGCGAACACCCTCAGAGCGAGACGGAACTCACAAGCACTTATGAACAATTGGTCGATGAATTGGAAGTGGGTGATCGCGTGCTGCTCGCTGACGGCTCCGTCGCCTTGCAGGTGGAAAGTACTGACGACAATCATGCCAAGTGCGTCGTCACGGCAGCAGGTACCATTCGCAGTCGCCAAGGCATCAACCTCCCCGGCGTGAAGCTGAGCGTTTCGGCTCTGTTGCCACGGGACATCGACAATGCAATCTGGGGAGCAAAAAACGGAATCGACTTGATCAGTCTGTCTTTCGTCCGTTCAGCGAAAGATGTCAAACAGCTAAAGCAACTCCTTGTCGAACATGGCTCTCAAGCCCTAGCCATCGCCAAAATCGAAAAACCGGAGGCGCTCGAACATCTCGACGCGATCGTCGAAGAAGCAGACGGGATCATGGTTGCCAGGGGAGACCTTGGTGTGGAGATCGACGTTGCGGAAACCCCAATCGCTCAGAAACGGATCATTCGGGTTTGCAAAGCAAAACTCAAGCCAGTGATCGTTGCCACACAGATGCTGGAATCGATGCACCTCAGTGCTCGCCCCACCCGAGCCGAGGTCAGCGACATTGCCAACGCCATTCTTGACGGAGCAGACGCGTGCATGCTGAGCGGCGAAACCGCGATTGGCAATCACCCCGCCAAAGCTGTCGAAACCATGAACCGAATCATGCTTTGCACCGAACGAGAATTGATCGAGCATTCGCCACACAACACCGTGCCAACCAATCGGGTCCACCCCATCACCAGCGCTGTCACGCATGCCGCCACTAACATTGCCGAGGCAATCAGTGCGAAGCTAATCGTGATCGCTACCCGCAGTGGCAACACAGCATGGATCAAAAGCGCTAGCCGGAGTCGGATACCCTCGATCGGTGTCAGCGATTCGGAGGCAACCTTGCGACGCATCAACCTACTGTGGGGGATCAAACCGATCCATGCCGACAACTTCGGCAAGGGCGCCGAGTTCATTGATGAAATCTGCCGCTGGGGTGCCGAACACGCAGAACTAAAGCGAGGCGATCAAGTCGTATTCGTCACCGGCACTGGCGTCATCGACAAGGCCCATAACGAAATCCTGGTCCACACCGTCGGAGACTGACCCGGCGTGGGTGAATCATCGCCGCATCGACCTATTCGATCCGAAGTTCAACGGGGCCCACCAGCCGAGGCTGCACGTCACCTAGAGCAGCTAACCGGAGCTCGATCACGTTGTGACGTTCAAGGCAACGCGAAATTTCGACTTGGCATGAGCCCCCAGTCGAACTGACATCCATGGCACGCCCGTTAACGGTAAACGATGCTAGTGATCCCATCCACTCCTGGATGAACAACCAAAGACGTTGCTCGGGCACCAAGCCGGTCGGTCGATTAAACGACCTTTGATAAACTGCCTGATCCGCTGTCGATGGACTGAGATCAGGCAGTTCGCAACGCTTTAATCCGGCACCGTCGTTCCGGTCAATCTTCCAGGGACTCCTGAGCTGCATAACATGCATCGCGGATGGGAACCCTTTTCGGAAACATTCACTCGAACTCAGGACGAACTCAACAGATCGCCGCCATCATCGTTGGAGCCTGGAAAGAGATCGTCAAGACCACCAAAGACCTGGATCTTATCTCCCTCAGCCAACTCATACTCATCCTCGGCCAAGATCCGGCTTTGAACTTGCCCCTCATCCAGAACCTCAAGCAACGCTTCATCATTCGCTTTGTCGTAGGTAACGGTCACCATATCGACTCCGGCGAAGCCACCAGTGACTCCGACAAAGACTTGGTTGCCGTCCTTATCCAGCAGAGCAAACGCACCCTTGGGATTACCGTGTTCGTCCAGGTTATCGTAATTCGATGACAGAAGATTATTGGTATCGAGAGCTCGGCCCTTACTGACAACATGCCAGTCGATTCCGGTGATATCTTGATCACCAAAAGGCCCGTCGATGGTCACAGTCTGATCAATCTGGTTTTGAACAGTGGAAACCTTCAGAACTCCCCCCGTGGTCCCTCTGAATGCCACCACACGATCATCATCTCCAATCAAATCGACTCCTGGCGGATCCACCAACTGCAAGTGGAAATCGCCGGGTGGCAAAGAATCAAAACTGTAGGATCCATCGAGATCCGTCTGGGTTGACATTTGAATCTCTTCGCCGGTGACATTTTCGCTCGCTGCGGAGAAGAGTTCGACCGTCAGCCCTGCGAACCCGACTTCATCAATATCCTTGACACCGTTGCGAATCTCGTCAGCACCATTCATCGCGACTTCGATTCCATTTTCGAGATGGTCCTCAAAGACCAAGCCGCTGATCGTGGACGGCACAAACCTGAGGTAGTTCACCTCTCCTACCGCTGTGGCTGTTTTCCCTTGCTGATCGACAATCGTGTATGAGAAGGTCACTTTCCCTTCAAAGTCCAGTGCCGGTTCGATCGTAACCTTTCCGGTCGCTGGGTCGAAACTGAAATCCTCTACGTTTGCAGAGTCGCTGGTCAGTGTCGCACTCTGCAAGCTGATGGAATCCGTATCCCCCTCGCCGTCACCGGCATCATTGTCTTCTAAGACATCGATGACAACGACTTGATCAACCACTGCAATGCGATTGATGTCGCCTGCGTTAGGTGGATCATTGAAACCGATGATCAAAATCGTTGCTGTTTGAGCAGCAGACGCACCAGCAGGATCCTCGATCAGGAAACTGTATCTCACCGTTTCAATTTCGCCGTCCAGCAAGTATCCGTAGAACGTTGGATCGACCCTCAGAGAATTTCCGATCGGCGTAATTCCTCCAGCATTCCCACTCTCAACCTTCAACTCGGCAACGGACAAATCGTCTCCGTCTGGATCACTGGAACCAGCCAACAGGTCAACCAACCCTGGGGTGGTTTGTTCGCTGAAGGACGCTTCGATCGGCTCACCAGCGATTGGAGCTTCATTGACATTGGTGACATTGATCGTGATCACTGCTGTATCACTGAGAGCACCGTCCGAGACGGTCACATTGAGGGCATATTGATTCTCGATTTCGAAATCGAGAGGCCCGGTGGTTGTGATTTCACCATTTTCAGAATTAACGGCAAAGACAGCTTGCCCAGTTCCGCTGGTAGCGGTGTAGACCAGGCTAGTACCATTATCCGGATCGCTTGCCTCAATCGACCCCACGACGGTGCCGTTCGGGACGTTCTCTGCAACCGAGAACGTCTGGTCCTCAACGGTCGGATCTTCGTTTAGATCATTAACGTTGATGGTGATTGTTGCGGTATCGTTCAGTCCGCCCGGATCGCTGACACGAACCGTTAGGGTGTAACTCGACTGAACTTCAAAATCGAGCGTGCCCGCGACAGCAATGGCACCAGTATTTGCGTTGATTCCAAAAGCACCGTCCGCATTGCCGTCAGTGATCACATAGGTGAGGGAATCGCCATCCGGATCATTGGCCACAACCGTTCCGACAGGAGTATCGACAGCGGAGTTTTCGTCGACATCGAATGTCTGATCGTTGACCGTTGGAGGCTGAGGAACATCGGTCACGTTCACTGTGATCGTTGCCGAATCAGAATTTGCTCCATCTGAGACCTGAACGGTAAAGACGACCTGAGCATTGGGGACCAACTGAGCTGTCGCGACGCTCAGCACACCCGCTTCCGAGATACTGATAACTTGTCCGTTCTCGCCATCGGTTACCGTAAACGTCAACGTCGCGTTTTCTGGATCGGTCGCTGCGATGGTTCCGAACACAGTACCTTGCGGAGCTGTTTCGTTCACGCTGAAGCTCTGATCTTCGATGACTGGACTCTCATCGACGTTGGTCAGATTGACCACCACGACTTGCGTGTCGGTCAAACCACCGTTATCAGCAACCCGAATCCCCAAGTCGAACGTTGGGTTGGTCTCAAAATCGATCGCTGAATTGGTTTTCACTCGCAACTCACCCGACGCCGGGTCGATCTCGAAGGCTTCCCCGCTGTTCCCACTGACAATCGAGTAGGTCAACGTGTCACCCTCATCAGGATCGCTTGCGACAACCGTTCCGACTGGAGCAGGTGCTGTCGTATTCTCGGGAATCGTGAAGGACTGATCCAGTTCGATGGACGGTCTTAGATTTGGATCGGTGACACCCGTAATGGTGATGGTCGCTTTCTGCGCGACCGTTCCTCCTCGCACGTCGACCACGTCGTAGTTGTAAATCACAACTTCGGACTCATTGTCGTTCAAGAATCGATAGCTCGATGGATCAACGGCCAGAGTGTTACCATTCTGTGTAATGCCGACGCCATTTCCTGATTCGAGTGTGAGTCCAGCAACACTCAGAGCTGCATCATCGCCATCCGGGTCACTGGCAAATTGCAACAAATCAACGCTGCCCTGTGCATCAGTCTCGGCGAAAGTTGCCTCGACCTCATTGGTGACGATCGGCAATTCGTTCGGCGTTTTGGTGCTGAGCGTTAGTGTCGCAACACCGTTATTAGGGTTATCCAATTCTTGCCCCAAGCCACCCTCTACGGTTTCGGCCAGGACGTTCTCGGCGATACGTTGATTGTCGTAACCGTAAAGCAGAAGAAACTCATTCTCCGTCGATGCGGCTGCGATTGATGCCATCACATCAACTTCCGGTGCGTTAACTTTCACCTTCAAGCTGAACGAATCAAATGGCTCACCAAACTCACCTAGCTCTGGAATCCCGCCACCTTGACCTGGAATTCCTCCCAAACCGCCGACTGCAACGAAGCCACCTTGATTCACGCCTCCCGCATCCGGGTCGTAACTACCACCGTCTCCGGAGAGCAAGATTTTGTAGAAGGCCTCGCCAAAGCCAACTGGATTATTGTCGAACGAGTTACTTCGGAAATCGATGCTATATGGCACTGCATCAGAATTAGGCGAACCATCTGGCAGCATCGCGGGAGTCACGGTCACTTCGCCAGAAACAAAGCCGCTGGTGTCTGGATTACCGCTGGAATCCAGTACCTCAAACGTGATATCAGGTACATTTTGATTGCCCAGCCCAATGAAGGTCACCCGCTGTGCACTGCCATCCCCATCAATTCGATACTGAGAGGGATCATACCCGAACTGATCCAGCGCCTCGGTTAGCAGATCAGCAAGGTCGTTCTCTCCCAATTGCCCGGCGAGTTTTTCGTAAACAAGAGGTCCCGGGTTCTGCACTGGTGCCGGATCTGGGATCGAGAAACGAACACCGTTTTCGTTCCTATTGAAGAAGCCGTTGATTTCGATCTTCTGCGACTCGTAAAGCACTGGCGTGATCAAACTGGCGTTGTCAAACGTCAGGTTCGTGATCAATTGAAACGCACCAATGTCGGTGCCAAGGCTTGCAGACCGCAAGTCTTCATAGGCAACCTGCAGGTAAACCTCCTGGTCGACTCCAACGCTAACAACCCCATCCACTGGGACGATCTCGTCGTCGTTCAAATCACGAACGGTGAGCAGATACTCAACTTCCTTATCCGTCACCCCTTCGATCAAGATAGTGGCAGTGTTTTCGCTAAAGTCACCACTCGACTCGACGACGTCATAAACGATTTTGATGGTCGAGCTTTCACCTTCGTTGAGCTCAGAAAAAACCTCCGGTGTCACTCTGCCCAAAAGCTGAGGCGGATTGCCTGTCGCAGTTAGATCCTGCGGGAGAGGGGCGCCAGGGTTGAAACCACCCAACAAAATCAGGGCATCATTGGTAACGACATTGATATCGCCGTCGATCGTAATTTCCTTCACTCGTACGCCGGTCAATGTGCCAGACACCGCCGCTTGACCCTGCAGCAAATTGAATACATTCGGCGGATCGTCTTCGCTCAACGTGATGTCGATCGGCGTGACTGACGGTTGCCCTTCGGCCCGAGCCAGAGCGTTGACGACTCCCAAGGCGTCCGAAGCTGTGATCTCAGAGTCACCGTTGACGTCGTAATGGAACCCAGATGAGCCATTGCCACTGCTGGTCAGTCCACCCTGCTCACCCTCAGCACCTTGGCCGCGAGACAAGAAGTTAACGACACCGAGCGCGTCCCGAACGCTGATCATCCCGTCGTCATTTACATCGTAGGGATTGAAGTTTTGACTGGCCAAAATCCCTCCGGCAAGCAAATTCCGCTTCTCCAGCGTCTCACTCCGCAACCGACGGTTCATTGCGTCCGCACGTCGGCTGTCCAAGGCACGTCGTCGCCGCTTGCCGGAAGCTAGTAATCCTGAGCGACGAACTAGTTGACGCAAATCTTTCATCTGATATTTCTCGAGAAATTGCAGTGGAAGGACGGGGAGGAAAAGTATTGAAACCCCGCGGGCCGGACAGACATCCCTCGCAAAAACAACGCGAAAGCCAAACTCTGCCCATTGCACATATGTTATTTGAGCCGCTTATTTTATCAACGACTGGATTCAATTCGGGGAAAATAGGGAGGTTCCCAACTGATTAGACGAACGATTGGAGAAAAGGTTCCGATAAATCAGAAGAGTCAGAGTCGGTTGATTCTAGCAATTCCGATGAACTCGCCCCCGAGCCCAGCACGGTGCCTGGATGATCTAAAAAACTGGCAATCTTGCCGTCTGAGCCACTCTCTGGTGCTATTCCAGCTTCCCCGCCGGCCTGAAGACTGTCGCCGAACAGCTCCAAACGAAAGGACGCCCCCATCGAAAAGGCAAATGAGCCGCCAATCTGTTCGCCACTCGCCCCGCCCATACCTTCTGCCTCACCCTGACGGGCAAGTTGGTTAATCACGACGAGGGCATCCACCGCAGTGACAAATCCATCATTCGTGGTGTCGACTTTAAATCCCTCTACTTCACCCGCCAACAAGCGACGTGAGCCATATCGATCCATATCGTTTATCACGACCAAGGCATCGCGAGACGATATCGAGCCATCTCCGTTGGTGTCGTATTGGTTCAAAGCGTTATAGCGAATGCTATCCACTCGCTGAGCTGCCGCTAGCACGATGGAGCTTGCCCCACCGACAACTTCGATCGAGACGGGGTTGGAATCGTATTGATGAATGACATTCTCGGAAGTCAGTTCGATTTGGTACCCTCCATCGGGAAGATCTTCAAACTGGAAGCCGCCCCCGGCAAGAACGACCACCTCATCTCGGAATCCAAAGTCCAGCTGGGTCAGGAGTACTTCCGTCCCCGCGTGCCCGAAGGCTCTGACCTTGGCAATCCGTCCCGAAGGATCGTTAATCGTTACTTGCGAATCGAGACCTGAGTTGATCTCAGGGCTGGTTACGCGATGGAGAAACTGCCCACCAGCATCGTAGGCCTCCACCCTCAGGAAACCTGCTTGGTCGGTTACCGATGCCGAAAACGTGACCTGACCTACAGGTTCGTTGAAGACCGTTTCAAACTTGACATCGTCTGACCAACCCCCTCTCCAAGTGAGTTCAGCGGTGTCCCACCAATGAAACGCTTGCGTTGTGTCATCGGATGCTAATGCCTGCACACCGACTTCACCGTTAGTTCCACTCCCCGCAGCAGTTAAAGTTGCACCGCTACCACCGGGCAACCCGCCAGCACTGAATCCAGCGGCATCTAATTCGCCACCAAACAGCGGTGAACCATCTGCTCGAGTGAGCATCAAACTAGTATTTTCCAGCGTGACTTCCGCTTCGCCGCGCTGGCCATCTTGGTCCTCATCTAAAAAGGAGACCCCGGTGATACTAGACGACGAAAACGCAGGCAGAGTCGATGTGCCTGAGATCGTCGCGCTGGTGACACCAACTTGGTCGTCAACTACACGCCAATGGATTTCATCGAAGGACTGAGCAATCGAAACCGTCTCATCAATCATCACAACCTGCCCATTCGGCTCAGCTGCTAGCAGCCATGGCCCCTCATCCAATCGGTACTCCAACCGACGGACGCGATTGAGGGTCATGTCGCTTTGTGGTCCCGATGAATTCTGATTCATCAGCGGCACGGCAGAGGCTGATCCAACGAACCGATATGTCGAAGTCGATGCATCGAAGTAGCCGCTACCCTGCAGATCGAGCGGCACATCAGCGAGGTCAAAAATACCGTCACCATCGCTATCACGCCAACCGATTTGAGCCAGTGACGCTTCCGCACTGTAGTGAGTGCTATAAGCCTCTGCCAAAGCGGAACCACCCCGCATAATACTGATATCCTGAACAAACCCAGGCGTATCGTTGCTGATGGCGTTGTAGTTCTGTGCGTCGTAATAGCCCCGAGTTGCATCCCACGGAATGTTGTTTGAATACTCATCGCGGGCCCAGAACATGTGCCCCATTTCATGGGCCATCGTCGAAGCAGGTCGGGTGGACGGGGCGACGATAAAGAGTCCACCAGCAAACGCGAAAGCGCCACGAAAACGGCCAGCTTTGAAAAGACCAGTGAAATCATCCGACGAGTCGACCACAAAGATCGTGAACGACCAATCCGCATCATGCTTGATTCGCTGGTCGTGATTGAATTCGCGAACCGCACCTTCCAAGTTCTCGCTGACGCTCATTGCCTGACCAACGCCGTATCCGTTGGACTGCAAGAAATCGCCGACCCACAATGAGAAGACTTCGCTACTACCTTCAATCGGTTCGTACGGGATCTCAAACGGTGATTGAGCAAACGTCTCATCAACCGTGAAATTCAACTCATGATTGGTTTCAAGCCCATCTAACGTCGTCGACCACCAGTTGGCCCCCTCGGTGATTCGACCAATGACCTGATCGATCTCGCCCCCCGCAATGTCCCAATCTTGCGTACTCGCATCGATTCTGCCATCGCTTTCGAAGAGCACTGGCGTCACAACGACGTTTCCCAGCATGAATTCAGCGTTATCGATGGGGGTTACCCCAATACTGTCGGCCGCTAATAACTGGCGATTTTCCAGTCTCTCAACACGAATCGGCCGGAACCGACGTCGAATTCGCTTTGGTTTTCTTCGCAGCATTTGGCAGATTAGAAGAGGAAGAGACATCCTGTACTTGGAGAATAGCTCGGCTTTCCCTCACCGGAATGGTCGTTCACTCCCTTAGACGCGGGAAATCCGATTGAATCGCGCAAAATCCTTCAATTTTTGCTAATCCGGATTTTCCGACGCGATCAAACGAGCTCGGCACCTAATGAACGGCTTAGCTGAACAAACCGAATAGCTATGCCAAAGGATGGCCAAACCACGACACCCTCGGCAGAATCCGGATTGTCAGAAATCATCCAGCCTCACCTCCACGAGTACTGGACACATTTCAGTTGCAGCCCACCGGCGGCTGGACTCCGATCAACAGGTTGGAATCCCAATTCAAAACTGGGATCCCAGCGAGTTAAACACCAACGATTAGAAGTCAGCAAACATCTGATCCAGGGCGTTGGTTTCGTCCTCTTCGCGAATCGACGCAGTGTCTTCCGCTAGCGAGTCAACAAGAGAGTCAACCGCGACCACTGGGGCACTGTCGAACACACTCACTGCCTCTGAGGATGATTCCACCTCAGACACATTGTCCTGCGAGGTAGAAATCGAATCGGAACCGGCATTTGCTGACTGATTTTCAGCAATCAACAAATCGCCAAGGTAGGTCGAATCAGATGCCATCACGCCGCCAGCCAGCGGCATGAAGGAGGATCCACCCGACATGCCAACCATTTCACCTTCGCCAGCAGCGAAGATGTCACCCAAGCGATTGATCACATTCAATGCATCGGCTGGGGTGACGCGACTGTCACCATTGACGTCTGGGAAAGGAGGCAGATCTGCTGGAATCGGTGGCGAATCAAGCAAGATGTTGCCACCGTTTCGATCGATGGAGTTGATGATGAGCAAGGCATCCAGAGGCGTCACCGCGTTACTGGCGTTGACATCCCAACGATTATTGGGGTTCTGGAATGGATTGTTACCCACCACCAATTTGATGTCTTCGACTTCTCCGCTGTCGGTTTCGCCATTGGGGCCCAGATTCGCTTCCTCACTCAACCTGAATCGAGCGAAGATCTCACCCGCTGCAGCGGTTGCCGGAACCGGGACACTGACCACGTTGACATTACGTTCAGGCCCAGCCGGATCGTTCGGATCAACCGGGTCAGGATCGCTGAAGCTAGATAACGAATTGAATCGTCGCACTTCATTCGCTTGGTCTCCGAAGACACCGTTACCATTCCAATCAAACCAAGCATCCAAGAAGAATGGGCGACTGTCCTGATTGAACACGCTGATTTCGAAGTTCGCGATGAATCCTGGCTGCAGGGCCCCGACGAGCTCGACGCCATTATCTTCATCTGCATCTGGCAAGCGAGCGTTTTCATCTTCCGTGATCGGTCGATCATTTGGATTGGACGAATCCGGTCGCCACAGGGCGAAGTCATGGTCCACCAAGTGTCGTGGCCCGTTCTCCTCAGCAGTCGAAGTATAAGGGCTTGGAGCGTCACCATAGTCATAACCACCACCGATGAAGATCACCAACTCGCCGAACAAGGCTTGGTTACCGACCTCATCGCTGATGCGATCCTCAACGATCGATGTGCCGCGAATTAATTCGGCACCCTCGATCAGCACTCGATCACCCACCAGCGTTTGGTTGATCGCAAGTTTGGCGAATGCTTCGCTGAATGCTCCTGCGATTTGCGAGGGTGAACCGTCCAGCGGCACAACAACGGGGATTGGTGTTGACTGGCCAGCAATTCCAACCTGTGTCAACGCGGTATCCCGCAAATCAATTGACACGTTGGTGGTATCAAGCCCGGTGAGCGTCACATCGCCGCCGCCAACATTTTGAGCAACCAATCCGAGCTGAGACTGGTTGATCGAGTTAGCCACCGCATTGGCAACCCCATCCAGCGAGCCATCGAAGATTGGGACCAACGTTGAACCTGGGATATCCTGCACGCCATCGAAATCAAGCTCGAAGGTGACCGAGATCGGTCCGCGTGAGATTGTGAACGATTGGCCGTCCTCCACAGCAGGACTTAGGTCCGCTCCGTCGGCTGGAATACTGAGTCCAAACCCGGGTGAGGTTCCAATCCTCCCAAATCCATCGACGATCACCGAACCGGTGGCCGATGTCACGCCAATCGGATTCGCGAGTCCAGTGATTCGGAAACTACGCGACGAGGCGACCAATTGAACTTGCAAACCCGAGTTATTCACCGCATTGGTCAACGCCGCAAGCAGAGCCTGAGACGATGCGAAGAACGGAACCGGTACAGGTGTGTTGCCAGCATTCACTGCCCCGTCAACATCAAACTCAAACGTTTGCTCGGTCGTGCCGTCAAAGATCGTGACCGTTTCACCATCTGCGAATGGAGCCACAGTATCAGCTAGTTCAACATCCAGGGAGAAGTCTGTGATCTTGAACGCGTCGTTCAACGGGTTTCCGTTCAACGAAACCGGTCGAGCAAAGGCCAAGGAACTCTTGGCATCCGCTCGCTCCAACTGACCCCGAAGTTCCAGGCGATCACCATTTACACTTGCGTCGACCAACAATCCAGAATCATTGATTGCCGTCCCGAGAGCATCCGAGATTTCCGACAACCTTGCGGCCTCAGAAACCAAGACAGGAGTGCCGACAACAGGCTGCGATAAATCGGTCACCAAGCTAAAGGTTTGTTCGCTGGTCCCGTCAAAGACGACCAAGCTTTGCCCAACAATGCTGGTGCCAGTCAATTCTTCGGACAGAATCACATCGGCACCGAAGTAAGCCGTCGCGCCCCGCACGTCAAACAATTCACTTGACTTGACCACCGAGTCACGCAATTGAATTCTGTTACCCACAGCAGTGGCAAACAATTTCACGGACGACAGATTGATTTGCTCAGCCACCGCTGACGCAATTTGTTCCGCCGTTGCCGATTCCCCAACGCGAACTGGCACTTCATCGGCTTGCAAAATCGCATCGATGTTTGCATTGTCCGTCGTTACGTGGAAGACGGTCGGCTCAACGGCATGCCCATCGAATACTTCCAGCTTTTGACCTTCGATATTTGGGAACTGGAAGCCAAAGAAGTCAAAGCTCAATGCTTCTTCCGAGATGGAAATACCAATCCCGGTATCGACCTCAGTCAAGTTACGAATGACCGACTCTGGATTCGCGTTCGGCAGACTGATTTCAGTGAGAGCTCCATCGGCGTACCTGACCCCAGGTTGCCCCTGAAGGATCCCGGTTTCATTACCCAGGAACTCAATGGTGTAAACCGAATTGTCCTGCCAGATGCCTGCCAAAGGTGTCAGGCGAATGATATTGTCGGCTGGCTCGTAAGAGAATCGATAATCGACACCCTCGACGAGCGTCTCGGTCACGTTGCTGCCAGACTGTAATCGGGTCAGCAAGATCAACGAACCATTCACGCTTCCATCATCGACGCCAACACCCGAACTCGGATCAGCCGGTGTGATTCCATCAATCAGCTGGATCTCAAAGGAGTTGTAAACAGTTCCCGTCGAAGAAACGCGGCCGCTGTCGATCAACAAGTCATCACCGCGAGGCTTGATCAAAGACAGTCTTGGACCGATCGAATCCGCACGATCTTCTGCACCACGATCCTTAAAGACTCGCGCCCCGACGCCAGGTGGAGTGTCGACATTGGGATCATCAACTCGCAACTGACCATTCAGGTCAATGCTGGGGGCGATGATTGGAACGGGCGGCAGGCCGACTGCTCCTCGCAGCGTCAACAACGAGGCTCGGTCTTGCAACGAGTCAATCGAACTATCAATCGTCGATGCACCATGCTGTGGAGTGAACACCAAACCACTGGCATCGACGAAGATTTCCTCCGACGAATCGATGATCTGAGCAGCCAAGCCCAACGATGCATCGTCTGTACCGTTCGCGTTGTCAACATTATTGAAGTAACCGCTGCCGCCAATCACCGTTCGGTCACGCGATACGTCACCGGGTGCTGACAGCGAAACGTTGACCCCGGTGGCGAAGTTGGCCACGACGTTATTCAACAGGGTTGGGCCAGAGTTTTGTGTCACCACAATGCCGTCGCCAGCAGGTGTGTACAGGGTCGCTGGCGTCGTGGACAGTGCACCGATTGCATCGATATCTGCACCCGCGGCACCAAACGCTGCGGTGGGCTCATCTGCTGGCGTCACAACATCAACCAATCGGACGAATGAGAATCGCTCACGCGAACCGAACCCAAACTGATCCAAATCGATCATGCCGTCAAAGCCGTTAGCATTACCGACAAAGAAGAAATCTTGACCATTACGGCTGACTTCGACACGCACGGTCTCACTGGCACCCGTTTCGTAGATCACCAAGTCGGCAGCGGGCGAATCGTTACCCGTCAAGAAGTTATCAGTGAACAAGAAGGTTGCTTCGCCACCTGTACCGAGGGACAAAGTGAATGTTCCATCAGTGGGTTCAGGACCTTGACCGAATCCATCCGGTGAGCTGAGTGCTGCCAATGGATTTGTGAAGGTACCGTCAACGTCGCCGCCCAGATCCACCGACACGACTTGGTCAGCGAAGGAAATACCACCACGCTCGTACAAGGTTCCACTGAACACTTGAGGACCTAGGTCTGGGCCTGGCTCTGCCAATCCACCCACCAAGGTGTTGTTGACGATCTGATCATATCCAACCGGATTATTCAACGCTCCGCCACCACCGTTGAGTCCTTCGATCGCGACACCCGCAAGAGTGTTGAAGGCAAGCACGTTGTTCTGCACCACAACACCAGGAATCAAACCTTCGGTGTTCAGCTCGATCAAGTTTCGTGGATAGGTCAACGCCGATGGGAAGGCATCTTGTGCATCACTGGAGAGCACATTGGCGGTCGCATCTCGCGTGATCGTGACTCCATTCTCTTGATTGAATAAGAACCGACTGTTCTCGATCAAGATGATCCCTTGTTCGTCCCGATCACGATTCGCATCCCCTCGAAGCTCGAAGGTTGTGACCTCACCAAACGAAGGCGAAATCTCATTGAAACTGATTTCCCCGTAAAGGTTGACAGTTGAATCCAAGAAGTCGCGTGCCTCACCCGAATCAGGTGTCACCGTCGTGTTCCCGCGGGTTGCCTCGACATCCAACACCGATTGGACGCTCGATGAATTCAACGTATTGATCACCGCATCGGCAACTTCATTCGCCGTTGCCTCGGCCGTCAATTCGATCACAACCGCACCGGGATCAGTCAAACCATTGAAGTTCCCCTCGGGATCAGCGATATCGAACTCGAAGTTCACCTGATTGAACGAGTCGAAGACCGAGAAGGTGGCACCGTCGAGTAGACCCGAAGCAGGCAGAGCCTGAAGTGTCACACCCGCAGTGAGCCGATCGTTGGTATCAAAGGTACGGAACTGTGCAGGGGCATCACCGAGTCCCCGTGTTACTAAACCACTGTTGACGTATTCGCTACCGTCCCGAATCTCGAACTGATAAGCACCAGTGGTGGTTGGCTGCGTTGGCGATACAGGCAGAGTGAAGTCGTTCGCACCATCAGCGATGAAGTTGGCATTGGGATCGATCGGATTGGCACTGGTGACCACTTCACCACGTTCGGCGAAACCGATAATGAAGTCATCCAGGTAGACACCTTCAAAGTCATTTTCTCTTGCCGCATCCAAGAAACCAGCACTGAACTGGAAACGATCATCCTCAGATCCAAACGGCCCCGAGTCATCAATACTGAAGCCGGCAACACGAACCGTTGATCCCGCAATCGGAATTGCCGCGGTATCACCGCGTGTGAAACGATTTGCCAATGCACGACGGACTTGGAATGCCACTTCCGATGTCGTCAGGAACCGACTAACCGAAACGCGATTGTTAGATCCACCGCCCGTGCTCGGCGTCACTGTAAACAGATTCGCTGGGCTCGCCGCAACACCCAACTCAGCACCAAAGAATTCAACGAGGTTCTCATCGGATCGAATCGCTGACTGCAAGGTAATACTCACAGTGGCCTGGTAAGTATCGACTTGACCAGGTTGGGCAGAACCGGCGATACGCGGATCGTAGGTGTCATTTCCACGACCACTGAAGCCGATATAGACAACACCGTCATTCGCAACCGCCAACTGCACCGTGTTGGTAGCGGGATTTGTGACCGAGGGGAGAACATCGCCATTACTGTCGAAGAACCGAACCACGGAAGTCAGCCCAGGATTGGAATCCAAATCCAAGTCGACTTCGATGACCGCACCAGCCTTCACATCCAATCGCTGCAGATCAACATCATCGACGTTTGTCGGAGGTGCGGCGGGATCACCTACGGTCCCGAAGCGACCTGACCCAATGATGGTCAAGTTGCCGCCGGTGTAGGGCAGGGGAGTTGCCTCGAATATTAAGTCATTGCGACCGCGTGCGACATTTGGATCATCGCTCGGGTCAGAGAAGTCAAAACCGCTGAACTCTGGATTCGGTGGCAGGTTGCCCTGAATTTCTAATGCAACCGTCTCGGCAATCTGATTGGCAGTCAGCTCGTTAAGAGCGAATCCAGGATTCGCGGCCAACAGGTCGATCGAGATTTGAGGTGCAGTGATAGTACGGGCACCATCGTCGAGGACATAATCCTGTCCGTCGATAGTCACGATCGCTGCCTCATTCGGAGCGGTGTAGAGCTCTGCGAGGACCTGCCCTGAGGGGAACGAAATGGTAGGAGCCAGATCGATCACAAACGTTTCGCCATCGATAGCGAACTGCAGATCATCTGACTTTGCCAACGCGGCACCGCTGATTACCCGCAGTGATTCTGAAGTCGTCGCAGTGGTCCCCTGAGTTGAGAACTCGACCCGCAAACTGAGCCCCGACTTTCCAGCAAACTCACCGAGAGGAACCCGAGCTTGTCGCCAAGCCGAATTAACCGAACCATTGGTGTCGTACAACTGCTGGACGTCGACGTCAATGTCGTCGGCCTCGAACGGGTCGTCAGGATCAGCATACGCTGGGAATAGGAATGGGCTTGGATCATCGAACTCGTCATCTCCAACGAGATCTCTCAGCTCCAAGTTGTTAGTCGCTACCAGATGCTCAACACCCTCACTGGTCGTCACGTAAACACGCAGTGCATCTTGGCCATTTATGGCCGAAGTCTCCATGAAGTAATTGAAGTACAGCGTTGGGAGGTCGTCAGATGCATAGCCTTCCAAGGAGAACGCGTTACTCTGGATTACACCCTTCGTGCCACCTGGCACGTTGAAGGTGTTCTCGAAACCTCCGCCATCGAGGCGGGCTTCAGCTGTCGGTCGCTCGACAGGGTCTGGGTACAACCCACCGAACGCCCCATCCTCATACGTGAACGCGAGACTGGTACCACCTTGACTCGAAAGCCGAGCATTGTTGAAGAGCGGATTGATGCCGTGACCCGGATCATCACCCCGAGTCCCCGTCGCGTGCCACATATTGAAATCAACGACACTGAAATCCAATCCTCTAGCACCAAACAAGCCAGTCGAAATCCGACTACGGCCGCCAGCGAAGACCGGCTGCAATTCACCACGCGTGTTGAATGCCAGGATGTCACCAAAACCGGTAATCCCGAACAGCAGTTGGCTAAGTGCCCCGTTTTGGAGACTCACCGGACCAGCACGCAAACCCTCAAAGTTGATACCGACCAAATCCGTCGCCGTATCAACATAGTTTCCGATTTCACGGTTGCCATTAGTGAGCAGAGTACCAGGACCTACTCGGTACAGTTCACCACGGTCACTGACAGCAAACATCGCGTCATTCACGACCTCGATACCGGTGATCTGCCCGCCCAACTGAACCCCACCAGCCGTCAGATTGCCAGTCGCGTTCAGGATAAAGCCATTACCGATTGACAGCGAACGACCGCTTGGAGTGGCCGAAACATTGTTCAGTTTCCCCTCGTCGGAAGCTTGATTCACAGCAATCGCGATTCGCTCGCCGATCGTTTCAACCGTATCAGTAGGCAACAACAAGATAGCAACATTGTCACCATCAACACCCGGCTCACCCGTCTGCGTCAGTGCGCGAGAATCGACGTCCAAGCTCACTGCAGTCGGGAACGCGACTTGTGTCCCGGCATCTGAAACAGGGATGTCCGTTTCGCGGCGAATGACATCGGCAAGTTCAGAAATCAAAGATTGTGAACTGGTCGATTCGCTGACACGAACTTCAATCGCTGAAGGATTGTTCTTATCTTCACTACCCTCGATCGTGACCCCAGTTCCATCGACGCCCAAGCTGACCGGTGCCGCATCGAAAAAGACTTCATCACCAAGTGACTGAGCTGTGACTCCCTCTACGTTCGCGGTAATTTCGTTTGCCAAGTCTTGAGCGATCGCGTCAATATTCCGCGTCGTGCCAACAAGATTGACCAACGAAATCGGAATGTTGTCTCCCTGTGGCGAGCCGAACCGAACAAACTCGAAAATCACAGGAACGTTATCTGTTCCCTCCACCGTGACCGTGGTTCCCTGATTCAAGAATCCGGCTGGTGTGACGGGGCTCAGTTGCAGACTTTGGCCGGTATTGAATTCAAAAAGAACACCATCAACGGTCACCGTATCGCCGTCCCGAACCGGTTGATTACCATTTGCGACCAACGTGAAACCTTGATCGAACTCAAAGGTCACGGCACTGGTGACATCCGTCAAGACGAACCGATCACCGTCGACCAAGCTCGGCGTTGCAACTCCGTTTCGATCCACCTCGGTTGCATTTGTGATACCGAGTTGAGTCGCACGCGAGTTCAAAACGATCTCGGTGTCGATTTGGCCAACTTCACGCGGTGTTGTGCCGGCACCTGGATTGAACCGAGCTCGATCGTAGGATGGCCCATCGACGACGCCGGTCGCATCGTCGAAGCGGTAAAGAATATTCTCGAAGTAGCTCAGACCGAGTCGGTCAATTGGCCGGTTGCCAACAAAGAAGCCTCTCTCCTCACCGAACAATTCGGAAATCGAGATACCTTCAACCTGAACCCCATCATCGCTTTCTTGATCCAATTGGTCGTTATCAGGAGCAACATTCTGCAAGTGGAACGTTTCGATATCCATCACACCAACGGTGTTCAGATTAACCTCATCGGCCCCTGGAGTCTCGAAGGTGTTGATCCTCACATACTCGGAGGAATCATCACCAATTTCCGAACCATTGTCGGTGTAGCCAAACAACTCACCGTTCGCACGGAAAGCAACGTCTCGAATGACGTTGTCGTCGGTACCGACAAAGCTCCCCAAACCGCCTGGCTCGTAGGTGTCACCAGTGAATGGATTGACAACATGCAACCTCGTTCCGGTATTCACGTACAACATGACGTCATCGAGTGAATAAGGAACGACAGCGTCATTGCCGAACAAGATCGGCACTTCTGGATCCGATGCTGTTCCACCGCCGAAGAATTCAATGTGATCTTCAACAATTCGATTAATGGAATCCAAAGGCTCAACCCGTAGCAACGGGTTCGTGGCATCGGCGTCAAAGAACTGCCCCAATTGCTCGGGCACGCTATCTTGGTTGCTGATTGCAATGAAGTAGGATCCTTCATTCAATTCAGCAGAACCGATAAACGGATCGTTTGTTCCAAAGGATCCTCTCGACAAATCACTGATACCTACCAAATCCTGGGAGTCGGTAGCGGCTGGTGGCTGATCATCGGCGATGTTGCTGTCAGTTCCCCACAACACTAGCTGCCGTGCGTCATTGAAAACGTAGATGGCAGTATCAGCGCGAGCAACGCCGTCGGCGTAATCGAGATCGAAGATCGTCGACAGGTACAACTGAGCCGCATCACGCGTCAGTTGCTCGTAGTTGACCGTGAATTGATACCAGTCAACATCGGTGCTGCCATCCAGGATCCCGCCAACACTCTTTGCCAAGCGGTCGCTGGCAAGCGGGCTGGCGGGGTTATCCAACACGACATCCGTTCCAGTCGGCCGAGGGAACAGAAGCGGGTTATCACCTGTCGGAGTGCTGCCATCGAATTGAGTTTCATACAGACCCAACCGTTGAGCATCAGCAAGCGTTTCATTGGGCGTCAGCTTCTCAAACTCATCTGCAGCGATTGGACTGTGTGTCGGCCCACCAATCACTTGCACACCATTAACCGCAAAGCGAACATCGCTGAATCGCACTTGGGTTCCGGCAAACACATCTGTCTCGCCGAGACGGATCTGCATTTGGTAGGCACCGCTCGTCAAACCACCTCGCAACTGACCGGCATCGACCAAGGAGTTGTCACCGGAGACGTCGCTGTTGGCACTCCGAACACGCACGTGGTAAAGGAAGCGTTGCCCGATCGAACCAGGCAGGACCAATCGCATCCCTGCATCACGCGAGTTGGTGGAATAGTCGTCTTGGAAGTCAGCATCAGGTGATCCTGGTGCAACCAACTCACGATTCAACGCTCGTGCGGCGGTCGGATTGAACCCACCCTCACCGATCAAGCGATCGGTGTCACCTTTGGACTCCGACAACGAGTCATCAGAAAGGACCCGCACAAAGCCGTTGGCGTCAATCAATTCGATGACGGTGTCCAAGCGAGAATTCGTGCGGTCAATGTCCAACCAAATCTCTACCCCGGCCTCACCAATGAAGGAGTAGACGTCGAGGTCACTCGACTCTGCAATGGTGCCATCAACGATGAAACCAAGTCGACGATTATTGTCGCCAGAGGATTGATCGGGAGCCAACTCGCCAAGGAATTGTGACTGACTCGGAATTGGGTTTGTGTCGTTGACGAGCACATTACCCAAGTTTGCGGGCTCTGTTTCACTTGTGATCGCGATATTGGCGTCCGAAGCCGCTTCACGGATGGTGATTCCGTCCCAGGTACCTGGAGTCGTCACCGCAGCACTGGTGTTGCTGGTCAAATCCCGAATTGGCAAGCCGTCCGGCCCAATCGGCAAACCGTTGTTGTCGGTGTCGACGTTTGCTTCGCCGTTCGGTGTAAATCCTGCCCCCACCGTGTCATCCGACAATGCTGTCAGCACGACAGGGAAATCAGGATGACCGACAATTTGCAGGCTGCCACCGATGCGATCATCGATGTCGATGTATTCATCCTCGGAGGTCACCAAGGTGCCGCCCGCAACGATCCCTGCTTGGCGACGGTTCAAGGTGTCAGGATCGTCTGCGTCCTGGCTTTGGAACTTCATTACCAACGAGCCACGTGCGTCGCTTTGCAGTCGCAAGCCACCCAACACGTGCTGATTCGGGATCTCGATCGTGTCACGAACGACGTGAACGATGTCGACGTCATCCATCACCAACTCGGTTGCGACCTTTCCACCACGGACTTCCAAACCGTTGATGGAACTGAAGATCGGATCGCCATTCTGGTCGACTACAGCATTCTGCCGCAGGGCATCGTTACTGCTGAAATTCCGATTGGTTGGATCGTTCGGATCTACCGTGTTCAGTCGTGTTGTGCCGATGCGGTTGCCGGCGATCATGGGTCCGGAGTTTCCATTCAGGTCGCTCACACGCCCGAGCATTCCGGTAGCGCGGCCAGCATCAATCACTTCGTCCGAGGTGAAGCTATTCACGTCGAAGGTAAGCACTGGCCCGGTGTTATCAACAAACTCGTTGTCCAGAACGACCGGTTGTGATGCACGAACGAAGATCGTGCCGCTCGTGTTGTCGCCTCGGCCAACGCGATCAGAACGAACATCATCCGGGTCATTCACAAAGTTTCGTCCGTCTCCGTTGATTTCGAGACGACTGTTTGCGATGCGGAGGTCGGCTTGCAGAGCTTCAATGACATTGAAGGACCCAAAACCGCCCTCGATACGGGTCGAACCGCCTCCACCCGCCAAGGTCACGCGATCGAACGACGCAGCGGCCCCGTAGGCGACATGAACGCCACCCCAATCACCTGGATTGACAGTGGTTCCTTGCTGAACAGTGCTGCTGGTGTCAAATGAACCACCCGCTCCGTAACGAGCGTCATTCAGCGACGTCAACACAATCGGCTTTGCCTCGGTACCTTCGGCATACAGATGGCTACCGAAGGTGACATCAATTCGAGAGCCGCGAAGCTTAACAACGGCACCTGGATCGATGACCAGGCTCGGATTCAAACGTCCAATCTGAACATTATTGGGCACAATCGGCACAGTCCCAGTCGCGGCCGTATCAACGAACGTCAGATCGTTGGTGTTGAGCCGGGCAACTTGCAGATACGGACCGGAATCACCGTTGGCGTCTAACGTAGCACGGTACAGCCTTCGTCCGGTCAAGTCTTGACCAGCAGGAACAGTCGGCAAACCAGTCAAACGAACTGAACCGGTCGCACTGGCAGAGACGATCACCGACTCGTCGCTGGCCGCCGTTTCATAACCATTCGCATCGACGAAAGTCATTCGATATCGGTACAAACCGGCCGGAACCGAACCTGCAATGCCAGTCGCAGCAGATCGGATCAGGTTTGCACCAGGAGCATCAATACTGGCATTTGGACCGCCGGGATTTCCCTCGATCGCCAGATTTTCCGTCAACACGTGCACGATATCGGTATCGTCAATCCGAGCACTCACATTCAATTGCTCGAGATTTTCGCCGGTTCGGGTCTCGATCCGGATGAACAAGCCGTTGATGCTGTTGTCGACGATTTCATTGCCACGGATGTGCGGCCCGATTCGTTTGACATCAGGAGTAAAGGAGGCCGCTGCCTGGAAACGCTGCTCATCAAAACGGGTCTCAGCAAGGCTGTCCGGAGTCGCCGCGATGGCAGCATCAGCCGAGTTCGAAATTCGGCTATTGATGATCGTCGGGCGTACCGAAGCCAATTCGATCGGGCTGACGACGACCTGAGGGCCATCGACCGCGACAGAACCACCGCCAAATTGCATGTCAGCGTATTGGATGTGATTCAAGAAGACACCCGCTTCTTCAAGATTCACTCGACTGTCATCTCTGGTATCGACATCGCCTCGGATATCGATCCCACCCCAGTCGCCTCCTTGAGGAGTAGCAGATTGACTGGTGAACGTGACCGAATTACCGGGGGTGCCGAGAACTTGGATCGATGTTTCGCTGCGATCGGTTTGCGATGCCTCGGTTGTACTACCGATACCAATTCGACTGCGACGCATCAAGAAAGTTGATCCGCCATCAACGACCAATTGGACACCGCGTGGCAGATCCAATGTGGCTCCATCGGACAACGGCAATGCTCGGTTATCTAATCCGATTTGGTAAGTCCCGCCACCGACGATGCGAACTTGCTTTTTGACAAGATCACCTGTCTGAGCGTCAATCTGCTGCTGTGCCTTGTCGATTGCATCATCGATATTGGCAAATGGATTGGTCGACATACCCAACTGCCCACTGCGGGGGCCGGTGTACGCTTTGTCGACGTAAACCGTGTGGGTCGGATCGGATGGAATGAACCAGAAGTTAAATTCACCACCGGCTTCACCATCCGCATCGCCATCGAGTGCGATCTGCGACTGATCAACAATCGAACGTTCACCATCCGCATCAAAAGTGATCCGAAGCTCGTAATCTCCTTCGGTGCGTCCGCCGATCCCGCTTCCACTGATCGCCGGATCGTACACGGTGTTGCCCGTAGCACTAACACCGACCACGTAACGCCCAGCCGAAAGCTCCAATTCGATCAACGAATCGCTGCTGAAGTAATTATCGTTCGCGGCGATTTCCTGGAATTTCCCATCACCGATGTCTTCGTACAAACGCAAAGCTGTGTCGAGGGAACTGGCGCTCCTGAGACGTTCAGCGACCGTTTGGATGTTGATCGAGCCGGAACGTGCGAGTGAGAACTCGTACAGATCAACGTCATTACTTTCAGGCCGCAAAAGATACAGGCCGTTGACGATATCCGAGGGACTTGGGAATGACGGCTCATTGTCATCACCAGGATTCAACACTGATACGGTTGCTTGAGTAACCGGTTGCGGCAGGTGGTCAGCGTAGCCGTAACCCAATAATTGGCCGATTCCGAGCATCGCACCGCGGAAGAATTCTCCTCCCGTTTGATCATCGGTAGATTCATCAAAATCCTGGAAATCCATCACCAGCAGTTCGTTGCCAGTATCCAGAAATTCTTGATCATGTAGATACGTGTTGCCAAAATCATCCAGCGGACGAGTCGCTACGGTTATACCGCCTACGGCGCTGTTTTCGACCGGCTGGGTTCCAGCACCGTAGATTTCACCGACCGCGATCGAAATGAATCGATTTTCGGTCAACGGTTCTCCGGCATCATCCAACGGCACTCCGTCGGTTTCCACAAACTGAACACCGAGATACTCGCTGTAAAGCGACAGAACTTCTCGCGCTCGTTGCTTTTGCTCGTCGGTGATCAGGTTGAAGTAGGTTTGGTCCAGATCAGCCACGAACGACAGCCCGCGATTTGGATCATCCCCACGCCAGTTGGCCTTGAAGTCGTAGAAGATGGTTGAAATCCCGTCTTCCTGATCACCATCCACACGCCAAACATCAAGCGGGACGGTACGATCTCGGCGCGATGGATCATCGGGTCGTATCGACCGAACACCCGGCATTTCATCACCGCCAGGGAAATCCAGTCCGTACACGGTTGGATTTTCGATTGTCGAGCTGACTGTCAATGACTTGATTTCACCGGCCACACCGTTGATCGCGTCGGTGAACGTGATCGCATTGCCAGGTTGATTCGGGTCCGTCCCAGAGTCAGCCGCGTTGACGAAAGAATCTCCGGGCTCTTGCGTCAAATCGATTGCTTGTGGTGCCGAAGGCATCGCACGGTCGGACCCGATCCGCAGTCGTGCCGAACCGGTCAAAAACTCACCGGGATTAGCGGGGTCCTGCAGACGCGACATCGCGTTCACGAATTCCAACCGTGCAATCCGTGACACGGGGTCAAAGGAAACGCGTTCTGGATGAAATCCAACATCATCGATGTTGCTGACGGTATCGCGTGTGAATACCAATTCGTAAAGGGTTGGATCCTCAGCGTTGCTCACCTGTTCATTCAGGTAAACCTCAATGACGTTCAATTCAGGGCTAAGCGAACCATTTGCATCCCGACGAACCGGTGCTGGCACAACTGCCGCAACCTGCGGGGCACTGTCGAGCAAAAACTTCGTCCCAAAATCAACACCATTGTTGAAAGACTCACCATCGAGATTCTGGAGTGCCAGAGGACCAGCTCCGAAGATCTCGATCTGGTAGGTGTCCTGAGGCAGTGTTTCGGCGAACCGGAAAACCACTTCGTGAGGCGTATCACCGAGGCCGACGAAACCTGGATTTACAATGGTATCGGTCGCACCCGTCAAAACGAGTGGTGAGAACTGGGTGTTCAAAAGCGGAGTCGACTCGGACCCAACCTCCAGTCTCGCAGTCAACAGGCGGGACGAATCGGCATTGTTGTTCAACGCTGCGATCAGATCGCCAGCGGTCGACTCTTGGCCAGCGGTCGAATCGAGAACAACTTGAATGGAGCTGCCAGAAACCGAAACAAACGGCAACTGTCCGGGCACGAGGCCTAGATCCGCGCGGCTGACGGAGACGGAAGTCCCGACGCCGGTCTCGCCGCTAACCGTTGCAGTGAAACGAGCACGAAGTGAACTGTTGGTTCCCAAGTCGCTTACGGCAAGTGCCGCGTTCGCACCATCCAACAGAACATTGATACCGCTACCAACGGATGGACCGATGGGTGCGAGAGACGGCCCGCTAATCTGATCGACTTCGATGAGAGCTGACGCAGCAGGACTACTAGCAACAGCAGTGATCAAATCCCGCACGACCGAGGGGCGGTTGGGGTTGTTGTTCAGGTCCAACGTGACGATTTGCCTGGCATCATCGACCGTGACGATAACCGCCTGTGACGCAGTTCCACGGTCTTCGCTTCGAAGACGAACTTCAATGCCGTTGCCACGAACGCCACTTTCGGCCGAACGGAACTCCGCTAACACAGAGCCATCGGTGCCGAAGTCAGTGATACTCGAAGCTGATTCAAAGCTTCGGTTGTCACCGGCCCTCGTGATGTTGATCCCGCTCGCGAGCGTGAGCGGATCCAAATCAGAATTGTCATCAAAACGGAAGATCAGCTCACGCGGCGGAGTGTTTAGGACTTCTCCACTGCTGAGCAATGCGTCTGCTCTTTGCTGAATACCGACGAGGTCGGGTCCAGCCAAAAGCTGTCGTTGCTCCAACGTTTCTGATAACAAGCGCCGATCTTTACGGCGACGTTTGCTACGCAGTCGGTCGATCGGATTGCGATCGCCTTTTTTGATACCGTTGCGAACACTCGGGTCACGGAGAGTCATCAAGCAGCCTCGTATTCAGGTGCCAAGTCAATTGGCTAAAAAATGTTTACTCAGTTCCCGACACGCCACTGGAGCGTCCTTCGCCAGCAGCCTGCCATCCTTGAATCAGCTTTGACCGCCGCCTCGGGAAACGAAGGTCAATATTTAAATCACGAAAAAGACGCGGGTCACATCGTGGATTAGGTGAAAGGATTCCAAATTTTGGACCTGCCTCGGAGTGTAGTTAGGGCTCGCCATTACGCAACGAAAATCGCTTGCAGTACGGGGTTTAGGTCAGTTTGAAGCGATTAAAGGGCTTCTGTGGCCCCGCAGATCCAATGAGCTGGTTTGACTGCACCAGCTCCGCAAAAGTTCCGGTCTTGCAAGGTTTGATCTGCCGTTGATACGGTCCCCATCAACATGTGATCGGCTCGGTGGCACTCGCCAGTCGGTCCACCGCCCCCCGAATTGCCCCGAATCATCTCGGGGGCCGGACTATGCCACCCTCGTCAGGAAGACCGCTCCAATGGCTGCGACGAATGCCTTTTGCCAAGCAAAGCCAACAATGACAACGATAACACCCCCCAAAACGGGGATTATTATAGCTATTTTGCCAATGCTGCTTGCAAGCGGTTGCCAGTGGGCAGCAAGTAGCCAAAACACTGCCGGGGCCCAGCTTTACGAACAAGGTCAATATTCGGCCGCATTGCAGCAATTCCAGCAAGTCGTGGCAACCGACCCGGAAAATGCCGACGGCTATTACAATCTGGCCGCCACCAACCATCGCCTGGGAAATCAGCGTCGCGATCCCAATTTACTGGCTCAAGCTGAATCTCTGTACAACCAATGCTTGGACCATCAACCCAATCACGTCGAGTGCCACCGCGGACTTGCTGTCTTGCTGGTCGACACCGGCCGACCGGATCGAGCTTTTGACCTGATGAAAAATTGGGCCGCTCAAAATCCAAGCTATGCCGATCCGCTGGTCGAATTGGCTCGCCTCTACGAAGAAGCCGGAAAGAGCGATGTTGCCAAAAAGTACTTGGAGGATGCCGTCCAGCGAGACGCTGGCAATTCCCGGGCGTGGCTGGCATTGGGAAGTCTCCGGGAGCAAAACGGAGATCTAGAGCAAGCAATGAGAAACTATCAGCAAAGCCTCGCTATCAACAATATGCAACCAGAAGTCACCGAGCGCGTCGCCATGCTCAGTCGCCAAATCAGTGCAAATTACGAATCAGCGGTCGCTGCCGGGCAAACTCAAATCGCAACCCAGACGAACTTCCAAAGTGGGACAATGAGTCGCTAACCGACCCTGCGAAATCAACCATCAACGATTCAAAATAGGCCACGTCGCTCCCCAGCCCCCCCTGCGGCGTTCTTCCTCTCACTGGGGTCGAATTGACTGAATCTCAAATCATCAAGATTCCATCCCTGCCCAGAGGCCAACACCAATGGCAATCAGCCTGGAAGAAGGAAACTTACCGATCAGGCTTGAAATTGGGATTCTGGACCATGGAGTAAGCGAGCCCTGATGTCCCCCGTATCAGTGCATCCCTGTATCAGTAGATCCCTGATTAACGCATCTCCAAGATACGAATCCTGAAGGCGACGTAACCTGAAGATCAGGCACCCGACTACGGGAAGCGAGTCCAAACCAGTACATTCTCGGTCGATTAGCGGCCCTTTTCACCACCGAGCCCGCTCCTTACCGAACACAGCCCTCTCTCACCGCCAAACGCCATTTAGTCATGAAATCGATGGAAAAAATCGTGTCGCTCTGCAAGCGACGGGGCTTTCTGTTTCAGTCCAGCGAAATCTACGGAGGGGTCCAAGGTTTCTGGGACTATGGCCCCTTGGGAGTCGAACTGAAGCGAAATCTCAAAGACGCTTGGTGGAGCGATATGTTGACCAGCCACAATGAGCTGGTGACATCCGCAAACACTCCCAGCACCTATGAAATGGTCGGTTTAGATTCCACCATCATCATGCATCCGCAGGTCTGGAAATGCAGCGGACACTACGATCTCTTCCACGATCACATGATCGACTGCCGAGAATCCAAACGACGCTACCGGTTCGATCAGGTTCGCGGTCGCTGGGTTGAATACCGAGATAAGAAGATTTTCGTCGCCACGATGGCTGAGGCTGCAGAAGAAGCGGACGACGTCCGCCGACGCGCGATGAAATTCTTCAAGCTGCGCAACAAAGACGCAGACAAAATTACGCTGGGAACGGAATCGATCACACTCGATCGACTCGATTCGACAACGGATGTCCTTGGCCCCGACGCCAAGAACCTTGATACGCTGACCGAACCTCGAGAATTCAACTTGATGTTCAAAACCACCTTGGGTGCGCTGGGGGGTGAAGACGATGTCACGTTCTTACGACCAGAGACGGCGCAAGGCATCTTCGTCAACTTCAAAAATGTGCTCGATAGCAGTCGGGTCCGAGTTCCATTCGGAATCGGGCAAGTGGGAAAAAGTTTCCGTAACGAAATCACACCTCGAAACTTTACCTTCCGATCTCGAGAGTTCGAGCAGATGGAGATCGAGTTCTTTTGCCACCCAGACCAATCTCAAGATTGGTATCGTTTCTGGCGAGATCGCCGATTGGCGTGGTACACATCGCTAGGGCTGTCGAGTGACTCGTTGATCATGCGTGAGCACCACACGGAAGAACTAGCTCACTACAGCATCGGAACCGCCGACATTGAGTACGCGTTTCCGTTCTTACCCGAAGGCGAGTACGGCGAACTCGAAGGAATCGCCCATCGCGGTGACTTTGACCTTCGCAGCCATATGGAAGGAAAGCTAGACCCCAAGACCCCCAAAGGCCAACGGATGGAAGTCGAATTGGGTGAGGACGGCAAGCCAAAGCATCGAGGCAGTGGTAAGGACCTAAGCTACCGTGATGAACTGACCGGTGAACGATATATACCTCACGTGATTGAGCCATCCGCTGGCGCTGATCGTGGAGCACTTGCGTTCCTCTGTGAAGCCTACAGCGAAGATGAAGCACCTGACGAAAAAGGAAATATGCAGACCCGGACAGTAATGAAGCTGAACCCTCGCTTAGCGCCGATCAAAGCAGCGGTATTCCCACTGGTCAAAAAAGACGGAATGCCAGAAGTCGCGAAGGATATTTATGGCGAACTCAAAAAGCACATGAACGTGTTCTACGATGAGAAGGGGGCGGTCGGCAGAAGATACCGCCGTCAAGATGAAGCAGGGACGCCCTACTGCATCACCATCGACACCGAATCTCTGAACGAGAAAACCGTCACTATCCGCGACCGAGACAGCCTGCAGCAGTCACGAGTTCGTATCGATGACTTAGTTGCTGAAATCACCGAGCGAATTGAGTCGCACTAAGTGAATCGGTAAACGAAACCGGACGCACGAACGTGAGGATTGCGTTCCTGCGTGCGTCCGATGACGCTTTCCAGCTGATATTTGCAAAGACTCGGGCTTGTACGCGCGATGAAACTGCGAACGCTTCGGTCCGCTTAGACAACCGCGACCGGCGGACTCAAAAACGACCCTTAAGCTTTCACCGGTCAGCTGACATCGGAGAGCAGGGATAACTGCTGTGGCCCTTCAGCCTGGTAGCCAGCTCTGTCGACCGTCCAGTGCCTCAAGACCGAACCGGCCATCGCCATACCGCTAAGAAACGCGCCTTCGATGCGAGAACCGTTGCACCAGTCGCCACAGGCGCCCAAACTAGAAACCGGATCCCAGAGGCACTCCTGTGACAGAGGGTTGGAGGCAACAGAGTATCGCCAGCGGTGGGCGGATTCGTATTGGACGTCACCTAACGGCTGGCCCACAGTCTTCTCAAGAGCCGAGCGTAGCTTCCGCCGTGCCTCATCCGGTTCTATTTCCAAGTTTTCCCTGGACCACTCAGGCGACGCGTGAGCCACAACGCATGGCGTTTCGTCTCGCCCCGGCTTCCTGTCGTTCCGGGAGATCCAAGAGATCGGCCCGTCGTTTAAAAACGCGCCGTCGTAAGGAAGCGTTGCTAAAGACTTGGCTGCGACGAGCAGGGCCCAACAGGGCTGCATCTCTACCTCGCTGACAGCATCAGCAAAATCGCTTTCCGCGACCAACGGCAAGGTCTGGGCGGGAGGACAGTTGACAATCACTGAATCGTATCGTCCCCGCTCCTGTCCTTGGTCATCCAACACCAACCACTTGCCGTCGTTACCGCGATGCAGACGGTCAACCTTCACGCCGTGCGACACGTCTACGTCTACAGCGAGGTGTGTCGCGATGGAGTTCATTGATGGGACACCGACATATCGAGGCGTACCGAGCTTTTCCTCAATGACTTCGCCGCTCGAATCAAGCTCGACAATTCGTCCCATCCAAGGCTCAACAAGGCCGCGTAATATCCAACATTGAACGTAACGAGAAAACCGCTGATCTTTTGCAGTGAAGTACTGAGCACCGTGATCGAGCGTGAAGCTGTGGTCCGACAAACGGCGTGTCGCCAGTCGGCCACCGACGCTCTGGGATTTCTCCAGGATTGTCACGTCGATTCCATGGTCAGACAGAGTCCGGCCACAAACCAAACCTGCAACGCCCGCCCCGACTACTGCGACTTTTGGCAGTTTCGCTGCGATGGGGCGATCAACGACGCGAAGATAGCGGTCCAAGTCGATTCGCTTCTGGTGGTCCTCAACCGAACGCTCGCGGACCATGCCGGTAACCGGCTTCTCAGGCTTGAAAGGTCGGTCGAATTGCCCGAAGCACCACAAGACGCCACCGTAGCTGCTCGGGTCACGACCATCGAGCGCGTACCGGTGATTGAGGTCCATCGTTAAACGCATTGCCTTGGCGGGACTATTTGCCCAATGCAAGAATGCCTTTCCCCAAGTCATTCGAACATTGTTGTGCATCTCACCGTGCTTGAGCAAACCTCTCTGACAAGCATCCCAAAGCGGCTGATCCGATCTACCCCGCGCCAGTTGCTCCCATCCGTAATTCGCAGTGCGAGGATCGCCTGCATGATCCTCCAGCGTTCTCTGAGCCCAACTCGGCAGGGAATCGATCGAATCAATTACATCGATGTTGTGGTGGCAAAAGTGGAACGAAAGCTCTCGCCAGATCAAAAGTTCGTCTAAGTATTTCTCGGCACCTCGCTCGTTAGCCTCGCGGGCGATCCGCATGGGGCTGACCATGCCGAAATGAAGGTAGGCGCTCATCCGGCTAACGCCGTCGTGCGTCGCGGCGTCATTGCGGCGGCTCGAATAATGGTCAAGCCCGTACTTCTTGAAGCTCTCCCACCGAGCGTAACCGGCTCGAGAACCACCAGGCGTATCACTGACAGGAGCGATCGCGTGGTCGACCTTCGATTTGCCGATCAGATCTGACAACGACGCATTTTGCAAATCGAGCGGCTTGAAAGGTAGCGGTCCGTAGTAGGTCTCGCAGTCAATCGGCTGCTCGACGTATGGCAGGCCAACTCGCTCGGCGTACATGTCGCGAGTTGCGTCACGGAATTCGTAGGCACGCGTAAATGGCTTCTTGACCATCGGGATGGGCACGACGCAAGAGGCATCGACCATCGCTATCGGGGTATTCGTTCCGCTCGCCAACCGCTCCATCCATCCTTCGAGAGGTTGGACTGGCATCTCCTCAGAAACCAATACCGCCGCTTGACGCGTGAGCGTGCGAAGATGTGGACCACGATCGCCCGGTTGTTGCATGTGAAAGAAGGCCGGTATCCCCCTGTCAGCTAGCTCTCGCTGAACATCTCGATGGCCTTGCAAAAT
>JAQWPZ010000057.1 GCA_029245125.1 Rubripirellula sp. | reverse complement strand
AGATGGGCTTCTTTGATCGTTTTCCGATAATCATCCCAGACAGGCGGATCGCCCTCGAGCGCGTAGGGTCCGCTGGTTTCCGTTTCCATCGTTTGGATCACCTCCACCGGCACAGCGGACAGCAAGGCTTCAAGCACCTGGTCGCAAGTCGGCACACCCGGCATCAGATTCAGACTGATCAATTCTGCCCTTGGGCCTCGCTTGCTGGCCGCTGGGTAGTTTCCATCGGCGATCAGAACGGTACTGTGGTGGCCTGCGGCCGCCAGGATCGCGGATATCTGCGGATGAATGAGTTTGTGTCGCAACATGGAATGGCACTCGGTCTGCGGGCCGGAATTCGATAGGATCAACGAATCTCGGAGGTCATTTTTCTAAAAATCTTGGCTTCTAAGCTTTGCCCGTCAGCCAGATTGCGGCGGATCACATTGTGACGGAGACACGACTTGCCCGAAAGCCTGTTAAATCGACGCCTGAAACTTGGCCGATTCCTAGGGATCAGCCTTTACGTCCACTGGTCATTTGCGCTGGTGATTGCCTACGTGGCGATCAGTTCGCGAGATGGAGGGTCCGCCGTGATGGCCTTTTCCATTGCCCAGTTGCTGGGTGTCTTTCTGTGCGTGACGCTGCACGAATATGGTCACGCAATGGCGGCGCGATATTTTGGAATTGGCACCGTCGACATCACACTGCTACCGATCGGTGGCGTTGCCCGACTGAGGCGGATGCCGCGGATTCCTTGGCAAGAATTGGTGGTGGCGCTGGCTGGACCCGCCGTGAACGTTGTCATTGCGTGCCTGATTGTGGCTGGCCTCTGGGCCTTCACAGACCAAACCGTTCTGTATGGCTTGGTCGGCTGCGTCGGTGAATTCATGGGTTATCCAATGGATGAAACCCTGATCGACTCGATGATCACGATCCTGCTAACACCCTCGCTGCTTGGTTTCATTACCGTGATGCTGATCGTCAATTTCTTCCTGGTTGCCTTTAACCTGATTCCCGCCTTTCCGATGGATGGCGGCCGGGTGTTTCGCAGTCTGCTCGCCATGCGTTTGGACTACCGAAAGGCGACAATGATTGCTTCACGTGTCGGCCTTGCATGTGCATTCGTGATGGCTTTCCTGGCGCTCAGCTCCAATCCCCCCAATCCAATCCCCGTATTGATCGCCGTCTTCATCGGATACGCCGGGATCGCCGAAGCTAGACAAGTCGATGTCACCGAGTCGGTGCGAGGACTGACGGCAGGACAAGTCATGATACGAACCCAGGCTTCGATTCCCGCAGACTGGCCCTTATACGATGTCCGACTGTGTTGGCAGGCAAACAGCTCACCAGCACTGCCGGTTATCGATTCCAATGGCCGGGTCATCGGCATGCTGCGATTAGGTGATGTGGCTAAAGCCCTTGCCGGGGGAATCAATCAATCCACCACCGCCAAACAACTAATCGCAACCGGCTCAAACACCGGCACGCTGCGCGAAGAGGAAGGCCTCGAAACCGCACTGCTGCGGACAGGTAGGCAAAATCGCCAGATACCAGTCGTCGACTCCGGTGGCTGTCTGATCGGCATCGTCGATCTCGATTCGATGTTGGCCCGAGCAGAGATTTCGCGGCATGCGCCAATGACGTTGAACGAATTTTCGTAGAGTGTTTCAGCTAGAAAACAATACCGTCTTTCGAGCGATCACCTAAACCTTCACCGTCAACCAGTCAGAGCGTTCCGTCTGCGTATTGACCGCATTCGGCATCTTCGAGCGATCGTTCAATCTGAATCGTCGTGTGGCCGATGTTGAACTGGTGCAACATCTCGTCACTGGCCTGCCGCAAAACAGTGTCATCATTGCTATTTCCGGGAAGAACCAAATGAACGGTCAGCGCGATTTCAGTTGTACTCATGGCCCAGACGTGCAAGTCATGAACATCGGTCACGCCTGGCAAGTCTCGAAGGTATCGATCGACCTCCGCGATCTCAATCGATGGTGGAACTCCCTGCAACGCTAACTGCAGCGACTCTCTCAACAATCCCCAGGTGCCGGCAAAAATCACCGCCGCAATCAAGAGACTGGTAACAGGATCGACCCAGAACCACGAAGTCAACGCGATGACAATACCCGCTATCACGACCCCAAGTGACAGCAAGGCATCAGCAGCCATATGCAGATAGGCCCCCCGAAGATTCAAATCGGCATGCCGGCCCCGCATAAACAACAAGGCAGTCGCCGTATTGATGACGACCCCAATCAATGCCACAACGATAACCACGGGCGCCTCGACTGGGGCTGGATCATTCAATCGCCCGATCGCCTCCCACGCCACCGCGCCAACAGCAACCAATAACAACAGCGAATTGAACAGCGCAGCGAGAATCGTTGAACCCCGCCACCCATAAGTTCGACTCGGACTGGGCGGCAATTTTGCTAACGCATAGCCGACCCAGGCCATCACTAAACCCAACACGTCACTCAAATTGTGCCCGGCGTCGGCCAGCAATGCTAAAGAATCAGCCCACCATCCAAAAGCAGCCTCGACAACCACAAAACCAAGATTCAATCCAACCCCGAGCGCAAAGGCCCGACCATAGCCCTGACTTGAATGGTGATGGTGATCACACTGGTGCATGGTTGCACTTTCCAGCAATGAGTTGATTGAACAGCCGCTCACGTGCCGCATATCGAATGGCCACGATCCAGACGACCACGCCAGCACCTGGCTTTCCGTACGCGGCACTCAAAAGTCGTTGTCTTAGACAGTGGTCTCATCAGTCGAGACTCCCTATCAGTCACCCACCCCCAGAAGCCAGCAGCGGAACCTCGATCCGACATCCCACTACTGCCGCTCACGATGAAGGACGGCTGACCTAACCGCCAATCGTTACAACTTCCCACGCTGGGATCAAGGTGAACGTCTTATTCGACACCGGCATCCGTGTCCCGATCGGGTTGATTGATCACACTCTGAGATCAAGCACCCAGCATTCCAGATCGAACCCGCCCCCAATCTGGCGAACCAAAACCGGACCGGCGAACAAAGTGGTGATGGTTCCACACCTAGCGTTCCAAGGAGGTGGTCTCCCCTAAATCGGTTCCATCGCCCCGTTGAGCGCGTTAATGTAAGTCATCGCGATCCGGAAGATCAAAAAGACAAACACGATCACCACCGACACACGAATAATGACCGTCGCGACACCGGAGAGTATCCGCAACGCGATCTTCGCCCGCTCGTCGTATTCTTCTGCCAAATACTCCATGGACTCAGCATCCGTTCCCGAGTGCTCCGAAATCTCCACACGCCCGATGAAGTCAGGAGGGAATAACTCGGTTGCCGCCAAAGTGCCGGATAACGTTGCCCCACCCCTGATCGCCGACTCCGCTTTGTCGCCTCCGGCTCGATAGTAGTCGCTGTCGGTACTTTCCAAAGCCAAGCGAATCGAACGAATCGGATCCAATCCGGCATCCAATGCAAGCGCTAACGTCCAGCAGAAACGAGAGAGCGTGATCGTCTGGATCGAATCACCGAGCTTCGGAATCGCATAAACCAGCGGTATAAGATTCTGAACACCCGCCACGTTCCGCAAGTACGCCCAGACGAAGAGCGCAACGCCCCCGAAGGCAACCCCCACATACAACCAGAAGATTAAAACGCCCGAGCCGCCTCTCAAACCAAACCCGAGGATATCGGCCATTTGACCTCCCCCAGCTGGCGTTAAAATTCCCATCAAATAAATCAGCAGCGAAAGGACTCCAATCGCTGCAACCAATTGCAGCATTGGCCAGGCAATCGAACGCACAAAGATGCGGCGTGAATCCAGTAAATGCTGATAATGGTTTGAGAGCATGAACATCGTCCTCTCCAGACGTCCAGTCTCTTCACCGACACGCACCATGGATGTCATCACCGGCGGGAAAAACTTATCCCGTTTCATCACCTCACAAAGCTGTTCACCCTGTTTTACTCCTTGAACGAGCCTCTGCATCGCATCACTTTGCGCGCCAGTCGAATGAGATGCCTCGCTTTCAAGAGAGCGCACAATGTCGACACCCGCCTTGAGGCCAGTGCCGAACCGATGGCAAAATTTCGAAGCGGCAGAAAGTTTCATGCGATAAAGACAGCGAAAAGCAGAACGGATAGCAAACCGGGGCAACACGCTCGCGAGCCCGACAAAAATGACGACGCGTCCATTGTCATCGCGGCAGCGGGTCGTAAGTAGAGGGAGCCCCCGTGCGAAGCCGGTTTATCTAAAAAAAGCTACCCGATCGCCGCATTGTGTTTCACGCGATCTGACGCTGACTTGCCGATTCAGGAGCCCTGGCTAGGTCAGGAGATTGGGGCCAGCCACGATCAGGGGACTGGGGTGAAACCTGGGAAAAAGCATCGAGCGTCTCTTCCACCTGCTTCAACTGCTCCGCAGCGGTTTGCGAGAGATCGACGAACAAAGTGGGGACACCGGCGATTTCACACCAGGTGGCCTGCTGATCGGCCAGCATTTCCATTCGGACCGCCAATCCAAGGGCATCCGCACGGCGAAGCTGCTGCTTCAGTCGCTCGACAACATTGACACTCATCGCGATTACCTTTCGTTGAAATCATTCTCGAGAGCGAAACGGCGGCGGCTTGGCAATCTGTACCGGGCCACTCGTTCGGCCTATAGCAAATGCAACGGTTTCGACGATAGATCACAGCAGGGTTCGTTCATTCGCGATCGAATACTGGCCGTCGCTTGATTTGGCAGTGCGGTGCTTTCAGGGCACTCCAATCCCAACGCAAACGATTCGCCAGCCACGAACAAATTCGCCGCAGGTCGGCAATCACCTCAAGCTTTTCATCTAGGGTCGAAATGCAGGCGCAGCCATCTACACAGCGGCCTTTGTCGGATCAGCAAGCACATTTGCAGTATCTGAAATCTGAATTGCGAAAGATGCAGTCATTAGCTGCGCTTGGTGAATTGACAGGGACAGCGACACATGAGTTCAACAATGTGCTGATGACGATCATCAATTACGCCAAGCTGGGACTGCGTAATCGTGATGATGCGAGTCGCGATAAAGCGCTCAACAAGATTCTGGATGCCTCTCAGCGGGCCGCCAAAATCACGGGGACTATCTTGGCCCAAGCCCGCAATCGCAGCGACTCGATGGAACCGACCGACTTGGTCGGGATCGTCAACGATTCACTCGTTCTGCTCGAACGAGAAATGCGACAGTACCGAGTCGCCATCGAAACTGAACTCGATCCGGCCACACCCAAAGTGCTCGCGAGTGGGAACCAAATTCAACGCGTGCTGTTGAATCTGCTGATCAATGCTCGGCAATCAATGCCCGACGGCGGCACCATCCTGATTCGTGTCGGTGCTGGTAACGACGACTCACTCGTCGATCTCACTGTCCGAGATAACGGCAGTGGTATACCTCAAGAAACGCTGCCACATATCTTCGATGCTTTTTACTCGACCAAACAGGGTCCCGATGAATCGGGCAAGGGCGGAACAGGCCTAGGCCTTGCCGCCTGCAAGGACATCATCGATTCCCACCAGGGTCGAATCCGAGTGGAAAGCACCGTCGGCCGCGGCACTGCGTTTATCATTCGACTTCCAATCGCAGGCGATTCTCAAGCCGCTGCCTAAGCTGCACTTCACGTTGTTGTTGCGCGACCGATGCACCGGTGGACTGCCCGTGCAGCAATACGCTACACGCGGCAACCGACAGGGCTTAGCCAACGCTGGATTGCTGGCTTCACGATCCGATTGCTGGCTGCACGATCCGATTGCTGGCTGCACGATCGGGTTGCTGGCTGCACGATTGGATTGCTGGTTTCCGAACTGGTTTACTGCCCAGCCCCGTTGATCAACCCACGAATTCATCCCGCACCGAGCGACGGCGGGCTGTGCGGAAAGACCTTGTGGCGTGCGCGATTCCGCGCGCTCATTGTGCAGATCGTCGCGCGTGCACGGCAGTCTGCATCACTTTCGTTCCGTACTCATCTTGGCACGCGATGTGCGATTTGTTCGGTGATTGATTGGCTGTTAAAAAAATGTCTCTCTTTTGTGTCCCGAGGAATTCCTGATGTCCGCGCATGAAATTCACTGCCGCTATTTCTCCCAAGAAGATCTACTCGGCTCCGGCTGCTTGGATGTTGGCATGGCCATGGAAGCCGCTGAAAGCGCAATTCACGCATTCGATCAGGGTGATGTGCTCTTCCCCGAAAAAATTGTCCAGATCTTTAACGACGAAACACAGGAACGGATCAATTGCCTGCCAGCAACCTTCAAGTCTCGTAAAATTTGCGGCGTGAAGTGGGTTTCAGTCTTTCCACCCAATCCGATTCGACACGGAATTCAAAACCTGTCCGCTGTCATCATCCTGTCCGAAATCGAACATGGGTTTCCGATCGCCTTTATGGAGGGAACGCTATGCAGCAACGTTCGCGTTGGAACGATGGGCGCTGTCGCCGCAAAATACCTGGCACGGTCTGATAGCAAATCGATTGGCTTCATCGGGGCGGGCGAGCAAGCCAAAATGCACCTAATCGCGATGAAGACCGCTGTGCCTTCGCTGGAAATTTGCCGCGTGGCGGCAAAAGAAGGCGAGGAAGAGCGTCGTTTTGAAAGCGAAATGCGAGCAATTTTGCCTGAAATGAAGTTTGAAATGACTGCTGGCGATCTTGGCCAGGCAACCTCCGACGCTGACATCATTGTGACTGCGACGAGCGCCCAAGCACCCCTTTTAAAAGCAGAATGGGTGAAGCCTGGAGCCTTCTACAGCCACGTTGGCGGCTGGGAGGATGACTACGGGGTGGCGAAACTATGTGACAAGATCGTTTGTGACGACTGGGATACCGTCAAACATCGCACCCAGACGCTCAGCCGCATGTACAAGGACGGTGAACTGACCGACGACGATGTTCATGGCAATCTGGTCGATTTGATCGCCGGCCGCAAAGTTGGCCGCGAATCGGATGAAGAGCGAATTTATTTCAATGCCGTCGGGTTGGCTTACGTCGATGTCGCGATTGCTATTGCCATGTTCGAGCGAGCGGCCGAAGCTGGCATGGGACAGGACCTACAAGTCCAACATGAAATGATCTTCGAACACGCTCGGCTAAAAGATTGGGTGAGGATCTAAACCTCACGTGCAGCAGGGGAATCACGCAGCGGTTACCGCCCCGACACACTAGGCAGGCTGACACCAGCCTGAGGAACGACGATCATCATCGCAGGAGAATGGGCAAATGAAAAAGCGACTATGGATGGCAGGGGTCACTTTGGTGACCGGACTCGCGATCACACCGTTTCTAACCAAGGCGGCTGATCCACCCACCGCACCGATCAAAGAAACCGAGGTACTGATGCGAGCCAAGCTATCGAGCTCGCAGAACGTACTGGAAGGATTACTATCCGAAGATTTTCGCTTGATCGGCCATGCTGCCAAACAAATGAAACAGATCAGCGAAGCCGCCGAGTGGCCTCGCGCACGAGATGCAGTCTATGAACACTACGCGACAGAGTTTCGCCGTCAGTGCAGCAAGCTGGAACGCTTGGCGTCACAGCAGAATCACGAAGGCGCCTCCTTTACCTATCTGCAAATGACGACAACTTGCATCGATTGCCACAATTACATTCGCGAAGGATGGCGGATGGCAGACGCTCCAGACGGCGGCGTGCAGTTGATCCCCGCTGAAGTACCCAACTGATCGACAATCAGCAAACAGGATCGGTAAACACTGAACAGCGTCCGCATCGCGTTGACCTGTTCGCGAGACTTATCCGCTATGCGAGTTCGAGTGCAGGGCAGGCCGGATACTTGCAGGCTGGCGACTTGCAGGCCGGATACTTGCAGGCTGGGGACTTGCAGGCTGGGAGGGGAGACCTGTGGTGATTCTCTGCGGAGTTGACGCATCGCGATTGCTCCAGCCGAATGAACACCACGTTTTGAAATCCCGACAATCACCTTCCCCGCAGATCGGCCGCAACCAACACCTGGCGACTTTAATTCGCTGCAATCGACGATGCAATCTTGGGCAACTGCCGCACGATGAATCTTGGCAATAACATCAACGCTCGATCGCTTACTGGATCATAAGCGGCACGATAGGTTTCGGCAGATGCACCCTGCATGATTGTTTCGATCTGCTTTAAGAATTCATCTTTGGAATCGCCCAACGGCGGTGTCCAGACAACGGCGGTCAAGCGATCGTAAGTGGGCTCGGTTCCAACCCACCAATGTTTCGCATCAACCCGTCGTGCCTGCAGTGGAAATTTCTTCAAAGCGTCGCCAAGCATCGCTCCCGCATTTTCTTTGGCGTGCGGAATCATCACCAATTCAGGACTGGCCCCACGGCGTTGGGCATCGTACCAGTTGACGATGCAGGTAGATTGATTTCGCCGCGCGGTTCGCCGCAGTAATGACGCAAGTGTGATCGGCGTATCGGCTTGCGGGCCCGCGACACCACCCGTTACGAGCGGCCACTCCACGGAGTTCTCAATCCCACTAGCCCAACGACTGAGCGCTACATCAGGAACCTTCGCCGGGATCCCACGCATCCTCCGCAAACCCTCGACGGCCAAACCAGCTAACTGCTGCTGCTCACGCGTTTCACCCAAGGCCAACTTAGCCAACTCGGGATTCGCGCCTAGAAAGCCGTTCAGAACCGCGGTTGCCGAACTCTTTTCAGCACCGAAGTCGCCAAGGTCGGTTAATGAACCGATCGTCTGCTGAAATGACTCGTCATTAAGCGTCAGAATCAGCAATGTTTTTTCTGGTCGCAATTCAGCATCCAAAGAATCGGCAGTCAGATCCAATAATTCCCGCGCGGTCTTCCAGCCTTTGACGAGGGTGACTTGCTGATCGATTGGCACGCCCCCGAGATCAAAAGAAACCCAATCAATTTGAATCGGCACTCCAGTCGCCTGGCTGATCAACAAGATCAGATCAGCCAATGGATAACCGTCCGATGCGAATGCCATCCGAATCGCGAGATCTCCTTTTAAATTGAGCTCTCTCGGTTCCGCCATTCCCAGTGAGTTGAAATCCTGATCTGCTGCCGCATCAATTTCGATGTCCTGCATGCTGGGTGGCGCAGGCAGTGTCGTTTCTTCCACCTGACCCTCATCCAATAGGAACCTCGTGTACTTTTCTAACTCAGGTGGTAACGCCTGCATTCCACCAGTTTCTGGCTCAGGCTCGTTCGCAAGCGGATTGACCGGCATCAAGCCTGGAACATCTGGCTGAGTGGGCACGTCTGGAATATCCAGCGGAGACTGCGGAATCAAATCGCTTGGCGGCGCAACCGGAGCAGCAATATCCTGAGATGTTTCCGCGGTCGCGACATCGTCCATCTCGGCTGGATTTGATTCTGTCGTTGCACCATCAATTGCCGACTCGGACCCAGCATCGCCATTCGCATTGGGCCCAGCATCGCCATTCGCATTGAGACCAGCATCGCCATTCGCATTGAGATCAGTCTGGGCTTCAACCGTACCGGCCCCATCTTGGGCATTCCCAGAGTCAACATCAACGACCTGAGTCTCGCGATCGGCAACGGTTGATCCCCCACCAAAACTGCGGACGAACCATGTAAAGACCACGATCGCAGCGATCAAACCGGTCACTGAAAGCAGAGAAATCAAGACGACCTGTCGAGTACGACGCGTCCCGGCACTTTGCCAATCGGGTGGCAGACCGTCATCAGTGGGACTCGAAGAATCACCGCTGAACCCGTGCGCGTCCGTGATTTCCGGCAGATCATCCCCTTGCTCTGCCGCGATTGAACCTTGCGTGATCGCTTGGCTATCGACATCAGAATGGCCGACCGCAACCTGCTGTGGCGCGGCAGTCGCCTCTGCTGACTCTTGCTCAATTTGCACCATCGAGGCGCACTTGGGGCAGGCTGCAATTGTCCCAACAATCGCTGGATCAGTTACTCGCAACCGACTACCGCATGTCAGACACTGCACCGAAAAGGGCTCGAAAGACAATTGAATATGCTCTTGAACGGGAATGAAGCGTCCACAATCCCAGGAACGACTGCCCCAAGGACACTCCTCCATGATGAGCGGTTTGGAAGGCAAAACCAATCCCAGAGTCGACCAATTTCGCCGATTGACCTCATCCAGCTCGGCTTTTCACACCCAAACTGGAAAATCGGCAGCCCTCAACGAAACAACGGAGCAGGTGGATACCTCTGCTCCGTTGTGATGGTTTAAGTTCGATCATTCTGCAAGACGGAAGCTTTGCCTCACGAGAACCAACTGATGAGATGGATCAGCAAGCTGCTCCATCCCAAATTCGTCCGTCGGCTAACTCCAATGATCAACGACGTCATCGGCAAGCAATGACAGCAGGTCATCGTCATCATCATCCGCCATACTCGAGTCTGACGAAACCAACCCAACATTTGCTGCGTTAGACGAATTCGCCGAGCCAATCCCGACGATGTTCGATTCACCACTCAGATCTGAGACGACCTCATCACTGACCGCTTCATCACTTGAATCACTCACTGGGTTGCCTTGCAGACCAACCAATTGCTCGCCAGCGGCACCTCCCGACCGGTTCCGGATCAGGTAGTTGATAACCTGCAGGGCATCGATCGGCGTGGTTTGATGGTCTCTGTTGACATCGGTCAAGTAACCGCTTCCGCCTGACGAACCACCTGCCTGCTCGCCCTCAGCTGATGATCGACTCAGATCATTGAGTACCAACAGAGCGTCTCGTGGCGAGACGACGCCGTCGCCATCGACATCTTGACGAATCCGGGCGTTCACCGCGTCGTCGATTTTATCATAACGGATCTTTGAAACGTCGATCTCGTCGTCGATGCCCTTCAGCAATGTAAAGCTAAACGGTTCGGAGTCAGCCGGTGAGCCGACGAGTCCAAGCGAACCGGATCCGATCACATCAAAGAACAGCGTAAACAGTTCGCCGCCATTATCGATAGCAGCAGTGTCACTGGCGAACGTGCCAACTTCATCGATGATTCCGGAACGAGCGGCAGTCGCGTCGTTGTTGGGATCAGAAACGTAATCGGGACCAAACCGAACATCGAAATCAAAGCCATCGCTGATGTCTGTGTTGCTAGGCCGCAGCACATCCGCGTTGTAAAGAACGTCCAAGTAACCGGCGAATACATAAGTGGAACCAAAACGCAAATCCGTTGCATTGACTTGAACCCCAATTCGGTCGTTGAGGCCGACCGAAGCTGGATCGAGCAAAGCACCTGAGCCGTCACCATTGACTAGCGACATGTCATATGCAACGGTCGAATTCGCCCTCTGGTTGCCCAGGGAGATCGTTACCTCCGCCGTACTGACGATGTTGTCATCAGTAACGATTCGGTATGTGAATTGAGCCAATCCGTTCGCTTGCCCATTCGGTGAATAACGCAGGACGGCGTCGTTCAAGCTTGATGAACCGTTGGTGTCGATCGTCACGCTACCAAGAGCATCAGACTCTTGAACGATCGTGAACTCCCGAATATTCCCGGTTGATCCGAGGTTATCGTTAGCTAAGACATCCAAGCGGAAGCTAGCCGTTCCACCCAGAGGGTTCGAGATGATGTTGCCATCCGAATCTTTCGAATCGGGGTAGGAGTCATCGATCGCGGACGAGAATTCACCAGACTGTGGAGTAATCGTCAGTTCTGCAATTCCGAACCGCTGCTCGGCAACGCTCAGAGCTCGATCACCTAGACCGTCATCCGGAACTACGCGTTTCAAGATAGTCTCGCTTTGCGGCCTATCATCCACATCGGCAGGGTCGCCTTGGATTACTGCCACACCGGGCGAAACAGCACGCATCCGGATCGTGAACAACTCGGCAGGTCCTGCATGAGCCTTCACATCGTTGAATGTCTGAACGGCACCAACTTCATCAACCAAGCCAGGTGTATCGATGTCAGCAGGAGGCTGCAACGCACCCGGACGGTCAAAGAGTGGTCCGAAAGTAATCTCAGGACTGCCTGACGCGGAAGTCACAACCGTTGCAAGTTCATCGGTGTAGAGCAAATCAAGGAACGCAGAAGCGACTCCCTGATCGAGCGACACTCGCTCAATATCGTCAACGGAAACACGAACCAAGAACTCTTCGCCGACTCCGACGTTGCTTCGCTCAATCGTATTATTCGTTACATCAAAGATGCCAATCGAGAAAGCGACCTTCTCCTCCGCAAGGCTGCCGGGCAACAGCTTCACCGTTACCTGTGCTGTGTCGGTCTCACCGGCCGCATCGATGATGGTGTAAGTGAACTGCTCGGTCCCATCGAATCCGTCCTGAGGCGTGTATCGAAGAGAAAGACCACCGCCAACAATTCTGACCGATCCTCCCGCACTACCTCGTGTGGCACTCACAATTGAAATCCCGCCAGCGACGCTGGAGATATCGTTGTCGAGCACGTTCAGAGCGCGGTCATTTGATCCTTCTGGCAGCGAGAAGATATCGTCCAATGCAATTGGGACAGCTGTCTCGAAGGTAACATTGACATTTACGTAAGCGGTGTCGCTGTTCCCAAGACTATCGACGATCGTGTAGCCGAACGTATCCGGCCCGATAAAACCATTTGGTGGCGTGTAGAAGACCGACTTGGAATCATCAGCGATCCGAACGCTCCCTTCGGTAGCAAACGACTGCCCCGATGGCTGCTCGACCCCAATCAGAATCAAGTTTCTGATCTCGATTGGATTTTCCGAAGTCTGGAAATCATTTGCTAAGACATCGATTTCCTGGGTGCTATTGCGAGGCACCGAGGCGGTATCGTTATTGGCTAAACGTGCCTCTGTCAAAATCGGATAAGTGTAATCTTCGACTTCTCCCGTCGCGGCAAAACCTGTCGCACCGATGCCCGGCGTTTGGCTAAGTCGGAAGCGAGCGAACGTGTCACCAACCGATGCGTTGGTCGGCACGTTCACGAGAACCTGCTGCGAGCCGACAAAGTTAGAACCAACGACGACATCTTTGGCAAATTGCTCACCGGCGTCAGTGAAGTCGCCATCGCCATTGAAATCCATGAAGCCTTGGAGATAGGCCACGCCGCCAAGAGTGTTGTTCACTTCGACAGAGAAAGTCGCCTCGGCACCCGGCCCCAATGGGCTGAGCAGCAGCACACCATCCTCGTCGTCGACACCTGCGATATCATCGCCGGTCGCGGTTGCATTTGGCTGACCCTCGAGTTCACGGTCAACCGCAGCACCAATCGTTAAGCCGCTGGTGATTCCGTGCTTGGCACCCAAAGAGCCAGTCGTACCGTAGCTGTCAGGAGCGTCCCCAAAGTCAAGCGAGGGCAGGAAACCAAAGTCATAGTCACTACCGGTTGGAGTTCCGTTCGGGTACTCGCCAGTGACGGGTGTCGTCAATTCGTAGCCGGCCTCAGTCACAACACGAATGGTGTAGGGACCAGGACCAGGGAAGGTCATTCGGTAACTGCCGTCTTCTTCCGAGATAGTTCGGGGCTCACCCAACTCTGGAACGTCGTTCCCATTCAAGTCGAGGTAAACGAAGACACCCTCAATCCCTGGTTCACCGGCATCACGGAAGCGGTTTCCGTTGTTGTCACTGAACACCACACCGGTGCTGTTCGTGCCTGCTTGGCTGAAACCAAACGCGATATTCGCTGTCGCACCAGAAACGACGGTGGGAGTGGTTGCACCGAACCCAATCGGCTCTTCTGCGACGACATTGACGATGTTTGAACCAACGTCGAGTGAGAAGTTACCCGACGCGTCGGTCACGTCACTCGCCTCCGCTGGATCGAAAGCACCGTTGTTGTTGGCATCTGCAAAGACGAACACCCCTGGCAAACCTGGGTCGCCACTGCCGTCGCCGTCGTTGTTCAAATCATTGAACGCACGACCAGTAACGCTGGTCCCGGTCGTCCCGCTGGACAATCCGTGAGCCAAGGCTCCCGTCACCCGATTGAACGCAAAGCCTTGCAAGTCAGGCACTTCCCCAACTTGGAAAAAGTCATCGTTGAAGGTCGGCAAAACGTCGTCACGAGTTCCGAACACAAAGTCCGGACCAAGGCCGAGCATGTAAACCAACGAACTGACCGTTCCACCAGCATCCGACACTGTATTGATGGCGTTGAAGCCAGCACCGTCTGGTGGATCATCTCCGTTTTCGGTGTGTATCATGCCCAGGATGTGGCCCGCTTCGTGAGCGGCAACCGAGCCTAAGAATCTCGCAACGATGTCCAAGTCGCTAGACGATGGTGCCCGTGGGATACCGGGAGCGGTGTCGGCAAACGCATCGAGGGCAAAGATACCCAGTTCGTTCAGCCTGAAGTTTCCAATATCAACATTTTCGGCGATTCCAAATACGCCTTCGACACCAAAGTCCGCACCAACTCCACCGACGAGCAATCGTGAAACACGAGGATCATCAAACGAAACAGTCCCGAAGTGGTCACGACTATTCAGGATGCGAATCCCAAAGTCACCCAAGTTCGCGTTCGGTGACTCAATGTCTCCGTTGTTTCCTTTGAAAGTTAAGTCGTTGTAAATCCGAGCTAGCTCGGACTCGACGGTATCGATGATCTCGTTAGCAGCAGCAACGTCACCAAATTCCAATCCTAAAATTGGAAGCGAATCCAACAGACTCCGAACACGCGTCACACCACCAACCGGAAGCCCCTCGTTATCATCAGCCAGTTGCTGATTGAAAATGTTGTTATCGATTACCGCCCCGTTGTAATCGAGATAGAGAATTTGCGTGTCGCCGATCGCGAGACTCTCAGTTGTTGGTCGATAGACTCGCAGTCCGAGAATGTAATTCGCGGTCGTGTCACCAAGTTGAGGTGCGATGGTGACGAAGTACCGGCCATCACTCGGGACCACAACGGTGGCATTGGCATTACCAAAGTCTTGGCGGGGTTCAATGACTCCCCCAATCAACACATCACTGCTGATATGCAGTGAGTTGTTGGCATCACGGACAGTGATTCCTCCGGCCGCCCCCAAGGTGGCGACATCCAAAATGTCACCAGCCCGAAGGTCGAACCCGAAAGTATCGATATCGGAGGTAAACCCGCTCGTATTCGATACCGCCAAGCCAACCGGCAGACGTCCGGTGACGTCAATCGTGTCTTGTTGACCTGCTCCCGTGCCAAGAGGCAGAATGTCCGCGTTCGTGAGGAAGTCGTTTTGACCAGACTCGTTCAGTCGCTCCGACTCAATGGCCGTGAAGGCTTGAACCGCCCCAATGTTACGATTGATTGGATACTCTGGCAGTGGTGCGAGTGCCTGTGTCGGTGGCTCCAACAACACAGCCAACAACTCTCGCCGCTCGAGTCCTTCCATCTGCAAGCGCCGCTTGGGACGGGCCTCTGCCGAGCGTTGCTTGCGTCGGGTATTCTTTGATTTCGCTTCGCTTCGTTTGATCATCGAGGGTCTCTGCCAAACTTACGAACAACAACTTCCAGCAAGTGGGAGTCGTTGATCCGAGAGATTTCAGTGGATGGGTTTATTCACGGACATCAAGGCCAGGTGAAGGTGATCCGTATCTTAGTTGGCACAACCAGCTACGGAGAATTTCAATTCCGGCCTTGTTGCTAAATTTCCCAGATACACGCTTCCAAGCCGTAAACAGCTTTCCGAAGCGAACAAATAGGGAAAATGTAGTGAATGGACAAGGGTCGTGTTGCGATTCTAATTGGACCCTAAAGGGTGTCAACGAAACGCAACCTCTACGACGCTCAGCAAGGGACAAAGTTCCGGCACAGCCGACAAAACCGGAGCATTCCTCGCAGAAGCGTGGAATGACACCAACCACCCCCCTACAGGTGAACGGCACGCCAAATCACCCGCTGTTTACGGGGTTTTAGCGTCTTCAGCCCCCCAAAACCGAGTTCAGCAACCACCCCTAAACGGCGTGGAATCAACGATTTCAACGAAAAACAGTTGTCGCCGTGAGACTTCGACAAACCCAAAGAAATCGGCCAGAGACCGCAGGATGCTACGAAAAAACCCGCCGAACAGGATGTTCGACGGGTCTTCATTCCCATTTTTCGATGGTAAGTCTCTACCAGATGTACTCAGTTCCGAAGCTGAAACCTTGTACAACCAGTGAGCTCGTCTGGCTCCGCGGTGGCGACGCTGGACTGCCCTGGAACGTATTGAAGATCGAGTCTGCATCGACGACGCCGAAGCCGACATCATCCACAGCCAAGGCGTAGTAGGCCGTTCGGAAGGACCAAGAATGGCTGAAGCGGTAGATCATCTTCGCTTCAAATTCGCCAAACACCGAATCGTTGTGCTCTGTAGTGTCGAAAGTTTGGTCGATCGGCACGATAAAGGTTTGATAGCGGGTGTCCCGACCAACCTTGTTCTCTAACCAACCGCCCTTCATCCCCATTCCGAGGTTGATACCGGGGCAAAGATTCCACCAGAGATCAAGACCGCCTTGTACCCCAAACATACCGTTGGTCAGTTGGTCGTTGATGGCGAAACTTCCGCCTGCACCGGTACCGGTGTATGACAGGCCGTCCTCGTATCGTAGATATCGCAGACCAGCCAACCAGGAACCTTGGAAGCGGCAGTACGGCCCCATCCAGCGTCGTCGGTAGTTCAATTCCGCGCTGTGGAACTCACTAGCGATTGAAACCTGCTGAGCATCTTGAGCATCGGTATCTGCAAAGCCGCTTGGAGGCGGCGTTACCCCGAAGTCACTGATGAGCGAGAACAAGTCGCCGTTGCCAGTGACCGTAGCAGTCCCATTCCACTTATTTCCGCCCATGTAGGTGCCTTCGATATTGCCGCCGACTCCGCAGATCAGGGCACCCGACAGGCGGATACCAGCCTCTAAGTCGTCTCCGCTCCCTGCGTCGGCCGCCGAAAGAACGATCGGTCCAGCCGGGCCCTGCCCGCGGGAGGTCAGTGCCTCATTCACGCCGCCGCTCGAATGCCCAAGGAAGACTGCTTCAGCGCTCAGGTCGTACCAACGCTGAGCACACAGGCCTGCCCGGGTGTAGGGCAGAAGCTTCTTCAAGCAACTACCTAAGGCCAGGGGATGACATGATTCACAAACCGCACAACCGCTACCTTGGCAGAAAATGCAGAACAGGCGGTGAGAGCCCATGCCTCCACAGAGGCCGCATCCGCAACCGTTGGAAAGGCCACCGAGCAGGCCACCGCAGCCGAATGGCCCGCAGTCACCGTTTCCACACCCACCGGGTCCGCAATTACCAGGCCCGTAACCGCCGCAGGTACCGCAACCGGTATCGCAACCATCACAGGCCATCGCATAACCGACGGGCATCACACCACCCTGGTAGAGCGAGGGATGCTCCATCCCAGCAGGCGTGACATAGCCAGATGCCTCATAATCTATGTTGGCTTGGCGTACCGCCGACGACTGAGCCGAAGCGGCCGTCGCACCCATTGTCATCGCCAATAAGGCGAGCAAGGCTAATTTGTATCGTTGAGTCATTCGTTGCATCGCAAACGTCTCCGCGGCGGCTGCCGCATGGCGGGGAGCCGGGTTTTCACTTGCGGGGACAACGCTCAAAGGCACCCAATGATCATGGCACCTCGATTGTCATCGCGTCGCAACCTCGTCAGTTCCCCGACGTGCTAACGACACAGCCGTACCCGGTCGCAATGGACACGGGCAAAGCCCCCCTAATGTATTCGTGGCAATGAAGCTGTCTTTCCGACGGCAAATCGAATCGAACGAGAGCACACCCGTTTGATCCGACACATTGGAAGGACCGCTTCAAGCGAATTTATCGGCACAACCTGCGAATAGGATTCGCATAATCCCGACATTCTTTCGGTAACAATTCCCAATCAAGCCCGATTACCACAAGTTTCACGACACCGCGACGAACTCCAGCACCACACCCAACCATGATGCTAGGCACATAACAACAGACCGCCAGACTAAACAAGTTCGTCAAAACTTCGCAGCTGAATCGATACGGTGGCGTCAGCCGCATGAGGCGCCACAGCGATCGCTCCAATGAATCCTGGGCGGGGCTCGAAACAAAAGAACCTCCAGGTCATTCCTTGATTCAGCTTTGGATTGAGCATTTCAATCGTAGGGGTCTCTGAATCAATGGAACGAAACGCAAAGTCCGAAAGGGGAGTTTGCAAACCGGTCCCGATTGCCTTGATAAAAGACTCTTTGAGCGTCCAAATTTTTAGAAAGGTAGCCCGCCGTATCGATTCCTGACTGCATTTCCGCAGGAACTCCACCTCCGGACTCGAAAAAAATCGCTCCGCTAATTCCGGATCGGTACGGCGATCGAGCCGTTCGACATCCACTCCCACCAAGCGATGGGCTCCATTGCCGATGCCACACATCACCAAGCCATCGGTGTGGGCCACATTGAAGGGACGCTTGGCTTTCTCCGGCTTCACGACATACGGCTTCCCGTGCGGTTCAATCTCAAAGCTGATGTCCTGAGGATCAATTGCCTCCGCACCAAGCAATCGTCGCGCCATACCTCGGCCGACAACGTGCTGATTGCGACTGGTGGGAACCCGAAAGGCATCCGCGCGAAGCCGTTCGCTGTCGTCTAACCAATTCTCGCAAGTCTGCTCTAACTTGCCCGGTTCCGTTGTCGAACTGGCTGCGTGCCAAACTTCGATCGTTGTATCGTCAGCCATCACGGTGACCCCATTCTTCTACTGATCGGCAAATTCGCACTCCCCTAAGCACTGGTCGTTTGCAGCAGCTTCGCCCGACCCGGTTCCTGCAACCCCGTTCCTGTAACCGGCAATTCTATCGCCATCGGACCTTTTGCAGAACGTGTCAGTGGGCCAAGCAAAGATGTCGAAACTAGCCCAGAGGTCGTTCTCTTTTTGGAGATTCTCTGTGATCCCGCCAAGTCTTGCTCCCCTTAACGTCTACCTGGTCGCTGAAAGCCTGGCCCCGATACAGCAGGCTCAGCTTCTGCTTGTAGCGGGATTCGTCATGCTTGGTTGGGTACTGGCCCGACGACAGATCAAGTCACGGCGACAGCTCAATCAAAATGCACGCGTCGCCAAAAAAGCGGTGAAGGCGATCCGAAATTATAAGGATCCCGCTGTGCCCCTGTCCGGCGCACCCGTCGAAACCCAACGCTGGCAAGCCGCTATGTTCGACCTGCAAAGAGAACTGAAAGCGGATCTCGACACACGAATCGTGATCGTCCAGACCCTGCTGCAACAAGTCGATCAACGCATCGACCGTTTGGAAAACTTGCAGCGAACCCTGCGACAACCGAATCAGAAATCGACGTCTTAGCCGATCCGCCCCGCCATTCTTTCGCAACTGTACCAACCTGACTGCGCGAGGGGTCCACATCCCTTTGGCTGCCGTACGAAGCTCGATCATCTTGAATCGATGCATCTCGCCAAGAAAACCAGATCCACCCAGCGAACACATCAGCAGATTCTGCAAAGCTCAGCGAGATCGGTGGGGTCTCACCCGTCAAGACTTGCCATTCTCCTGTGCCACGTGCAGACCGACCCAGTCCGCTTTTAACGCGACCGGCAAGCGACTTGATCCTGCACCCATTGACGACATTCCGCCGCCAAGAAAAAGGACCCACAGACCACCAAAACGCCGCCGGGCGACGTACCAGCCAAGGCTGATTCGCATGCCCGAATCGGATCATCAATAACGGTAGTCCGGGCAGTGAACCGAGGCGGAACGAGGGGCATCAGCAATTTGGGATCACGAAATCTTGGGTTGCCAAGAAAGCGAGTGAGCACGAGTTGCGAAGAAACCTCCGCCAACCGCTTTAACATCGGCTCGGCGGTTTTATCGATACTGGTCCCGAAAACCATCGTGATCGGCCGACCCGAACATCGATGTTCGAGCGTTTGACATAACGCGGCAACGGAATCTTCGTTATGAGCCGAATCGATGATTGCCAACCGGTCATCGCTCAATTGCCAATGTTCGATTCGACCCGCACATTGGCTGTTTGCCATTCCATTCGCTAGAGCAGCATCGTCAATCGCAAGACCTTGCTGTCGCAGCAGGTCAAGTAATACAGTCGCAATCGAGGCGTTTTTTGCCTGATGGACGCCGTCCATTGCTAACTCAAACTGCCGACAGTCGCTCAGCGGGTTACAGCGGCCAGCAACCGTTACCCTTGAACCCCATGTTTGATTGGGAACGTGCTCCCAATCGAAATGCTCTCCGATTTGGAACAGCGGAGCGTTTACGGCTTCGGCTCGCTCTGCAATCACGCGGGCAGCTTGCGACTGGGTCACACCGCTGACAACTGGAATTCCTGGCTTGATGATGCCAGCCTTTTCTCCAGCAATCTCCTCCAAGCTGTTGCCTAGTACCTGTTGGTGGTCGAAACCGATCGAAGTGACTGCCGTCACACTTGGTGAACAAACGTTCGTACTGTCCAAACGTCCTCCCAAACCAACTTCGACAACGATGGCATCACAACCACGATTCTCAAAATGCAGGAACGCCATCGCAGTCGTCAATTCAAAGAAAGATGGTGGGCCATCACTCTCCCCAACCTCCATCGCCGAGGGTCGGACACGGTCAACCAGCGTGACCATTTCATCCGCCGTACAAGGCTGGCCATTCACTCGAAATCGCTCCTCCAGACAATGCAGATGGGGTGAACTGTAGAGACCAGTCCGCACTCCCGCCGCCGCCAAAACGTTGGCAACCATCGTGGCCGTCGATCCTTTACCTTTTGTTCCTGCCACATGAATCAGCGGCACTTCAGGATCGACCCCGGGTTGATACAGGTAACGGCCCAGTCCCAGCCGCCGGAGAAGCTCAGTGATGCGTCGCAAGCCGAAAGGATACTTTTCTGCCCCGCGAACCTGTCGCTCATAGTTCAACCGGTCGTAAAGGAACTCCAACGACCGCTGATAGGGGTCGGCCGAGCACGGCATGGAAGTCACGGGGGGCTGTTCGGTCAACGGGCTGTATCGGAGCGATTCGGACGGACAAAGCAGGTCTGGGCAGCGAGGCGATTGAGTACCGATTCGAATAATCGTGCCTCCCCAACCAATTTAATGGCCTTTCCGATTCTCGGCGAGCGTCTGAGCAGAACTATTGTCACGAGCCACTTGCATAGGCAACCGATTATTTCTGGAGCAGATCTCCGGCGGCAACGGGGAATCATGGCTCAAGAATGCGAAATCTGCGTTTCGGAGCACGATGATGTCCCATCCGCGACGCCAGCCGGCATCAAAATGATCAGCGGGCATCAAAAAGAATCAATCCGCCCAAAAAAACAGCCAGCTTGCCTTAACAAAGGCCGAACGGAAGCCAGGCCGAACTCGTGATCGGAGGGCTGAACAAGTTCGTTCAACCACCAGTAAATACAGTCAGCAGTCCGTAACACCGCCAGTCTGGGAGCGAACCAGGCTCCTATCACCGCAAATCTGTCGATCTGCCCTGGCGATTTCGGTCTCGATCCAGCTTGATAGCAATCCCCAAGCGATCTGAAAAAAGTTCTGGCTCGATTCTTCCCGATCGACCAAAACCGATTTCAAGGCGTTTCCGAACAAGGACGGGTGTTCAAAGAACGACAAAAAAGCGAACACTTCATCGCGGCACCCCGTAGCTAACACATCTCCGTCGATGAAATTGACTTTAGGCTCCGCCAAGCGTTCGCCGCCGGATTCTTCTTTCGCCAAGTCTTCCGTTTCCAGACCTCCAAGTGGATTTTTAGATCGTGGATACCGAATCAACCGCGGTCGATGAGACGGAACCTTCCGTTTCAGCCGAGCCAAGTGGCGACCAGCCGGACAGTGGCGTCGTCATCGAAACACGCAATCTAAGTAAGATTTACCGGGACTTCTGGGGCCGAAAGAAGGTCCGTGCTCTGAAATCTCTCGACATCGAAGTCCGCCGTGGCGAGATCTTCGGTTTGCTTGGGCCCAACGGGAGCGGCAAGTCGACCACGATCAAGCTGATTCTCGGCCTGCTTTTTCCCAGCAGCGGCCGAGTGCTAGTTTTCGACAAAGACGCCGCCGAAACAAGCAAAAACGAGCGAGTTGGGTATTTACCCGAGGAGTCGTACCTCTATCGGTTCCTAACCGCCGAAGAAACTCTCGATTTCTACGGCCGCTTATTCAACATGTCGGGTGCGGAACGAAAGCGACGCGTCGACGAACTCATCAAACTCGTTGGTCTACAAGGTGCGAAACACCGACAACTTCGTGAATACAGCAAGGGAATGACACGACGGGTTGGCTTGGCTCAGGCATTGATCAATGACCCTGACCTAATCCTCTTGGATGAGCCCACGACCGGGCTCGATCCAATTGGAACGCGGGAGATGAAAGACCTGATCTTGGCACTGCGAGACCAAGGCAAAACGGTCCTGCTCTGCTCCCACCAACTCGCTGACGTTCAAGATGTCTGCGACCGAGTTGCGATCTTGCACCAAGGCGAGCTGAAGGAACTTGGGCGGGTATCGGACCTACTGAAGGTGCAAGACATCACCGAAGTCCACGCTGAAGGCCTCAGCGAGGAGGCGAAGACTGAGATCGCTGAAGTCATTGAACGACACGGCGGAAAACTGAAGTCAATCGATAACCCGACCGCTACGATGGAGGATTTGTTCCTAAACATCGTTCGCGAAAGCGAAGCTCGACCAGGTGCCCGCCGCGTTACCGGCGGCCCAGCGACAGACGAAACACCCGACGGCCAGACGAAAGCTACTGATTCGCCGAACGATTCCGAGGCCGCGAAATGACACTGCAACCAGAGGACTTCTGGTCCTACTACGAATGGTTGATGCGACCGGATGCCTTCCTAGAGAGTGCGTTCCTGCAAGGCATCGTGCTATTCATTCTCGCAATCGTGCTTGGGTTGTTGGTTGGATACATCGTCTCAGCAGCCCGCTACGGACCGTCCGAGGGTTTTTACGCCGTTGCTCGAGCGGTGCGAGACTTAATTCGCTTCGACCTTCCTGGAACTTCCATCTCGCGAATCACAGCGCTGGCGAGATTGGCTTTCAAGGAAGCACTCCGACGAAGAGTGCTATTCGTCGTAGGCTTATTTTTGGTGGTGTTATTGCTGGCGGGATGGTACCTCAATCCGGAAAGCGATGACCCCGCACGGCTCTACATCAGTTTTGTACTTACCGCCACCAACTATCTGATCTTGGCACTGGCACTTTTCATCAGTGCCTTCTCACTGCCCGCAGACATCAAAAATAAAACGATCTACACCATCGTCACCAAGCCAGTCCGAGCGACAGAGATCGTGCTCGGCAGGATGCTTGGTTTTGTGGCGGTCGGAACACTCATGCTGGTCCCCATGGGGCTTGCCAGCTACATCTTTGTTACCCGTGGTCTCAATCACTCTCATGATCAACTCACCGACGTCCAAGATGTTGGCGAGGGCCGTTTGGAGGGCGAAACCGATTACGTTCGTAACCACAAACATACATTTACTATTGATCCAGATGCGGAGGGTCGCGGCCTGACAGATATCGTTCGCGGCCACCGGCACGTGGTGACGAAGACCGATAGCGGAGACTTCGTAATCGGCCCACCGACGGGCGCCCTACGGGCTCGCGTTCCATCCTATGGAGAAGTTCAGTTCTTCGACAGATCAGGAGATGCGAAGGACGAAGGAGTCGACATTGGTAACGAACGGATTGATGAAGGTGGGTATGGCAGCTCGGGTATCGCGCGAGTGATTGGCTTGTCACGAGGGAGCCGAAAAATCACGCACGGGTATGTCGAGGGTGGAACCCTTGGTGCAGCAGAGTTTTTGTTCGAAGACGTGTTCCCGACGAAATACCCCGATGGAATTCCGATCGACCTGACCTTGCGGGCTTACCGATCGTTCAAAGGTGATATCGAATCGGGAATTCGCGGCTCGATCACGATGAAACACCCGTCGAATAATGTCGAAAGCAATCCGATTCCGTTTTCGGTTGACGAGTACAAAGTCGACGAAAGAATTCTTCCACTCCAGATCGAGGGGACTGACAACAACGAGACTCGGATGCTGAACGTATTCGAAGACCTTGTTGACGAAAACAACCGTATCAAAATCGTCATCCGCTGCCTGGACCGCAGCCAGTACCTAGGTGTGACCAAGAGCAGCGTTTACTTCAGACCTGCAGAGGTACCTTTCTGGTGGAACCTGACGAAAGCTTATCTGTCGATTTGGTTACAGATGACGATGGTGATTGCCTTCGGTGTCATGTTCAGCACATTTCTCAGCGGCCCGGTCGCAATGGTCGCGACATTCGTTTGCGTCTTGCTGGGATTCTCCGCCGAGCAAGTTTACGACACGCGTCACTACATCGACTCAGGTGTCGAAAGAGGTGGCGGGCCGATCGAGTCGATGGTTCGGCTTCTGAAGCAAGATGCGATGACGACGCAACTGGATGTCGAATCGGCAGCCGCGAGCGTGATCAAAACGATCGATGCAGGCATCATCTATTCACTTGATGCAATCGCAACAGCGTTGCCAAACCTACCGAAAATGGTGGGAACAGCGGAATACGCTGCGAGCGGTTTCGACATTTTCGGTGCTCTATTACTCAGACACGCCACAGCCACACTCGGTTACGTGATTTTGGCGTTTATGATCAGTTACTTCTTCCTGAAATCGCGTGAGATTGCAGCATGAATCGCACTTCAATTCTGGGTCGAAAGATCATCTATCTGCTGGTGTTACTCGCCATGCTGCCTCCTCTCTACCTGCTCGGGCAACCAGCAGGAGGGAAAAACAACTTAGGCGGCCGACTTTCCGAAATGCGGCACCAGTACAACATCGCCGAGAGCGACCTGGGAGAAATCAGCCCAGCAAGTGAAACGATGAAGCTTGCCTCACTCGGTTTGCGAGGCGTCGCTGCCACTTTGTTGTGGAACCGCGCTCATCGGTACCGCGTTGAACATGAATGGGATCGCCTGAAAGCAACTCTCAATAACATTGCTCTGTTGCAGCCTCACTTCGATAAGGTTTGGGAACACCAGGCACACAACTTGGCTTACAACGTTTCGACGGAGTTCGATGATTATCGACAGCGATACGAGATGGTCCGCGAAGGAACCGAGTTCCTGACTCGGGGTGTTCGACAAAACACCAATGCGCCACGATTGGTTTGGTACACCGGTTGGTTCTATGGTGCGAAGCTCGGCATGTCGGATGAGAAGGCACAGTTCCGCAAACTATTTGCCGACGACGAGGTGCTTCACGAGTCGCTGATGAATGAGAATATCGCCGTCGATAGCCCGGAGGCGCGGGGACCACTTGGAAAACCTGACAATTGGCTCGTCGGTCGACTGTGGCTTAATCACGGCTATGACTTAGTTGATACGGGTGTGAAGATCCGCCGACAAACGCCACTCAACTTCTACGAGACAGGACCGAAGTGGCGTTTCAAACACGCCGAGGCAATTGAGCGAGAAGGAATCTTGGATGAAAGTGCCCAAAATGCCTGGAGAATGGCCTCAGAGGACTGGGAGGCTTTCGGTAATCGCAGTATTCCGACGACTTCTCCATTCACAATCAAGCTCGGCCAACTCGAGGTGCTCAATGAACAGCGAGAAGAAAAGATTGCTCAGTTCCGAGAACTAAACAAAGAAGCCTTCGATGCCGAGCGGCAACGCCTGATCGACAATCTACCCGAGGGCATTCAGGATTTTTGGCAAAAGCCGTTCGCTGAGATGACTTACCAAGAGCGCCAGGTCATGCCAAATGTCCAGTTGGCAATCGAGCCAGATATCGCGTCGCTCGCGCCCAAGAGCGATCCTTCTGTTCGCTTGGAAGCCGTCAATTTGGTAGGCGAAGTAGACGACCTTAACCTTCGGATAAACAAAACAGAGGGCTACCGAACCCAGATCAATTACGACTACTGGGAAACGTTGGCACTAGCCGAGCAAGAAAAACGAACCGTTACAGCTAGACGCTTGATTTATGAAGCCGAAAAAGCAAACGCGGATGCAGAATTGGACAAGGCGATCGAACTGTACGAAAAAGCCTTCGTTATCTGGGCAGACATTTTGGACGCCTACCCAGTCCTAGTGATCGATGACTCCGCCGAAGACCTTTTCGAATCAGTGCGTCGATACATGATCGCGATCGATTCACAAGAATTGCCAGAGGATTTCCCACTTCGAGAATTCGCCGAACTCATGGGTGAGTTCGGTCGGATGAATGCACTTCAATATGAACAAATCCGTGCAATGCGGAGCGAGAGTGCCGCCGAAGAGCAGGCCAGCGCGACACCGGACGTTTTGATGCTCGATCCATCGTCGCCAAGCGCCCCCGGTAGCGACCAATCAGAGACTGCGATCCCGAAAGACGCTGATCCGGCCGAGGCCGAGAAGGCGGATGATGAAGCGACTGGCGAGACTGGCGAGACGGTGAAAGGCGGTGACACCGCTGAAGCTCCCGAGCAGACTGAAGCTCCCGAGCAGACTGAAGCTCCCGAGCAGACTGAAGCTCCCGAGCAGACTGAAGCTCCCGAGCAGACTGA